>NZ_NTRO01000029.1:0-1915 GCF_002560575.1 Bacillus sp. AFS023182
GTGTGAGCAAAGTCCCTTTAGCATGATTAAGGGACTTTTTTAAATTTCTACATACTTAAGGTTCCGTCACATCAACATCAAGTTAAAGCACTTTTAAAACATTAAAAAGTGCTTTTTATTTATTATAAATACGAATGTAAACTTTTAGATAGAAGTTTACTTTCAAATACCATCATAAGCAAAGTAATACTGCCTGGTTAAAAATTTTGAATAGATATAAATTTCATTCCCTAAAAACGTCTAAATTTAATATAATAATACATATATATTATTAAAGATTGAGAGGAACATTATGCAAAGTTTGAAAATGGTCAAATTTAACATATAGATATTTGGGATATTATTTATTGCTAATACTATTGAATTTATTTCCATACTTACCACAGATCATAAATTTAATTGGTTAAAGGCTTTTTGTGCAATTGGATTTTTCTTAGTATTTATATTAAATCTATTCGATTTTAAAAATAAAAATTATAAAACTACATAATTAATATCAAATAAAAAGCACTTTTAAAACATTGAAAAGTGCTTTTTATTTATTATAAATACAAATGTAAACTTTTGAATATTAGTTTACTTTCAACAAAAAAGAAGACTGAACTAGATTAACTCTCTAGTACAGTCTTCTTTTTCTTGTATATAAAATTTAAATCCAATATACATAGAATTTCTTTTAATTTATATAAAAATTTTTATCTTTTGTATAATTAAACTTTACTTTTTTATAAAATAGATTTAATATAAGTGTTAGGAAAGGAAGGTGTTAACTTTGAAGGAAAAATTTGGAGATTATATAGTGAATAAAGTGTATGAACATAGAGTGTTAAGAAGAATGTCACAAAAAGATTTAGCTGATGCTGTTGGAGTTTCTAAGCAAACGATATTTGTTATGGAAAAGAATAATTATTCTCCTTCACTGGTGTTAGCATATCGAATAGCTAATTATTTTGAGGTTGATATAAACGAAATATTCTCTTATGTAGGAAAGGAAGATAATAATGCTTGATCTATTAAACAACTGGATGTTAGAAAGCACGAACAATTTTAATATCATTGTAGGATTTATATCACTTCTATTTGTAGGTTCAGCAATTGTGCTTTTTATTATGATGAAAAAATTTGGTCAACCGGATGAAAGAACAAATGCTATTTATCTTAAAATTGTTTCTTGTATGTTTTTTACTCAACTTATAATGAATGGCGCATTTATTTCTTTAGTTGGTAAAGATATGTATTTTCGTCAATTTTTCATATTATTTGAAGCCATTGTCTTTTTCGTTGGAGCTATTTATTCTGTTAGATTATATAGAAGAGAATTCAAATAATTTACTTGCAAAAAACAATAAAAAAACAGTAGTGATTTTATGCACTACTGTTTTTTTATTACTCCTTTTTGAAAGTAAACTTTTAAATAGAAATTTACCTTCAAAAAGGAGTCTGAGAGGTATTGTGTATATTTTGTTCACCTCAGGTACAACAAAAGAGCCTTACATCTGTAGGCAAGACTCCACTNNTAACATTCCGCCTACAGCTAATACCTGTTTAACCCAGCTCTTGAGTTTCGGATTACTATAAATCACTTGCATTCTTTCCATATCGTTTCCTCCTATTAAGAAGAACCCTTAAAGACTCTCACCTCGCTATGGTACCATTAAAGAATGAGTAATAGGGGTATAATTTTTGTCTAAACGTATAAATATGTAATATTGCATATAGAAATGTATTGTTATAAATGTAAGCGCTTACTATAATAAGGGTATAAAGATTCACCACATCTTAATACGAAAAAAGAGGAGAAAATAGTATGGAAATCGCAATGACAGTTTTAAAGTTTATAGGTGGAGCAATCCCATTAGTTCAAGAACTTCTAAAAACATTTATGTAAATTCATTATTTAGCAATTATTTATAAA
>NZ_NTRO01000029.1:1925-2072 GCF_002560575.1 Bacillus sp. AFS023182
CGAACAAGAGGAGGAAATAATATGGAAATCGCAATGACAGTTTTAAAATTTGTAGGTGGATTAATTCCAATGGTTCAAGAACTTTTAAAAACATTTATGTAAATTCATTACTTAGCAATTATTTATAAAAATTATCATAGCTTAATA
>NZ_NTRO01000002.1:0-41650 GCF_002560575.1 Bacillus sp. AFS023182
TGGGGTTCACTTTAAAAAAGAGGAGTGTCCCATCAATCTCACGAAGCATCCGCACCTTCAAACTGACTATTATAAAGCGAAGCATAGAAACCATCAGCCTTCAATAACTCTTCATGATTACCTTGTTCTACAATATCCCCGTCTTTCATAACAAGGATTAAATCTGCATCACGTATTGTTGATAATCTATGAGCGATAATAAAGCTTGTTCTGCCTTCCATGAGGTTTTCCATGGCCTTTTGAATCAGTACTTCTGTACGGGTGTCAATGGAGCTTGTTGCTTCGTCGAGTATGAGTATTTTTGGATCCGCTAGAAGGGCGCGGGCAATTGTGAGTAGTTGCTTTTGTCCTTGGGATACGTTGCTTGCTTCTTCGTTTAGTTCCATATTGTATCTATTTGGTAATGTTTTTACGAAGCTGTGCACGTGCGCGGCTTTCGCTGCTTCGATTACTTCTTCGTCAGTTGCGTCTAGTCTACCGTAACGGATGTTTTCCATGATGGAGCCGTTAAATAGCCAAGTGTCTTGCAGTACCATACCAAACATGCTGCGCAGGTCTTCGCGCGTGAAGTCTTTTATGTCGTGACCGTCTATACAGATCGCACCGCTGTTTACGTCATAGAATCGCATTAATAGTTTGACGATTGTTGTTTTACCAGCCCCGGTTGGTCCGACGATTGCTACTTTTTGTCCAGGCTTAATGTTAGCTGAGAAGTTATTGATGATGATCTTATCTGGATTGTATCCAAATTGAACATCTTTGAAGGTAACTTCTCCGTTTACTTTTTGCAGCTTCACTGGATTTTCTGATTCTGGCATTTCCTCTTCTTCTTCTAAAAATTCGAAAACTCGTTCTGCAGCGGCAGCAGTGGATTGGAGTACGTTCGCGATTTGCGCTACTTGAGCGATTGGCTGCGTAAAGTTTCTTACATATTGTACAAAGGCTAGAATATCTCCAACTGCGATGGTTCTCTTTGCCGCGAGCCATCCGCCTAAAATCGAGACAGCGACGTAACCGATATTCCCGATAAACATCATAATCGGCATCATCATTCCAGATAAAAATTGAGACTTCCATGCGGAGTGGTAAAGGGTATCATTTACCTCTTCGAATTTTTTCACTTCTTCTTCTTCTTTGTTGAAGGCTTTTACAATATTGTGACCACTATAAATTTCTTCTACTTGCCCGTTTACGTGTCCTAAATATTCTTGCTGGGATTTGAAGTGTTTTTGTGATCGTTTTACGACTGCCATGATAAGTATCATGGATACTGGCAAGATTAAGAGCGCGACTAATGTCATTTGCCAGCTGATTGATAACATCATGATGAATACACCGATGATGGTAATAACGGATGTGATGATTTGCGACATACTTTGATTTAAAGTCTGGCTCACCGTATCTACGTCATTCGTAATTCTAGATAATACTTCCCCGTGCGTTGTTTTATCAAAGTAATTCAGCGGCATCCGGTTGATCTTTTCATCAATTTCTTTTCTGAAGTTATAAGATACCTTTTGTGCGACCCCTGAAATGATATATCCTTGGATAATGCCAAACGCAGTACTCGCTATATATAATCCAAGGAGCAGAAGGGCAATGTTTCCGATATAGGTAAAGTCAATGGCAGCACCGTGTACGCCTGTTACCTTGTCTACGAGTCCTTCGAAAAGTTTTGTTGTCGCTTTACCTAAAATCTTTGGACCGACGATTGCGAAGGCGGCACTACCGATTGCGAAAAGGATAACGATTAAGATTGATAATTTATAGGGCTTCAAGTATTGAAGGAGCTTATTCATCGTTCCCTTGAAATTTTTTGCCTTCTCAATCTTTCGCATGCCGCCGCCCATATGACCGCCGCCATGGCCACCACCAGGACCACCTTGTTTATTATGTTCTACTTTTTTCTCACTCATGATGACAACTCCTCTCTTGAAAGTTGCGATAAAGCAATTTGCTTATAAACTTCACAGTTTTCCATAAGCTCTTCATGAGTACCTGTTCCGACTATTTCTCCTTCATCAAGTACAATGATCTTATCTGCATTCATAATGGTACTGATTCTTTGGGCAACAAGTAAAAGAGTACTTCCTGCAATCTCATTGTTTAAAGCTCTGCGCAGCGCAGCATCTGTCTTAAAGTCAAGAGCTGAGAAACTATCATCAAATATGAAGATTTCCGATTTTTTTGTAAGAGCACGCGCAATAGAAAGTCTTTGTTTTTGACCGCCTGAAACGTTCGTACCACCTTGTGATATTTCTGTACGGAAGTTTTCAGGTTTCGCGTTAATAAACTCCATCGCCTGAGCGATTTCTGCCGCTTTTGTTAGTTCTTCTTCAGTTGCTTCTTTCTTACCGTATTTCAAATTACTTTCGATTGTACCGGAGAATAAAACTCCTTTTTGCGGTACGTAACCGATTTTTTCTCTTAATTCTTTCTGAGATACTTCTCTAATATCAGTGCCATCTATTAAGATTTGGCCGCTTGTGACATCGTAAAAGCGTGGAATTAAGTTGATTAATGTTGATTTACCACTACCTGTACTTCCGATGAAAGCTGTCGTTTCTCCAGGCTTTGCGGTAAAGGTAATATTAGAAAGCACATCTTCTTCTGCACCTGGATATTTAAAGCTAACATTTTTAAATTCAACGTAACCTTTCTTGTCTGAAGAGAAAGGTTTTGGTTCCTCTGCATCATGAATGGTAACGTCAGTGTCTAAAACTTCTGCGATACGTTGTGCAGATACAGAAGCACGTGGAACCATAATAGATACCATTGAAATCATTAAGAAGGCCATGATGATTTGCATTGTATATTGCATAAATGCCATCATATCACCAACTTGCATATTTCCCATATCCACTTGGTGTGATCCAACCCAAATAATCAGTACAGTAACGGCATTCATGATAAACATCATCATTGGCATCATAAATGACATTAAACGGCTTACAAATAAATTCGTTCTTGTTAAGTCTTGATTTCCTTTTTCAAATTTCTTTTCTTCATGCTTTTGATTATTAAAAGCACGAATCACGAGCATACCTGTTAAAGATTCACGAGTGATTAAGTTAATTTTATCTACTAACTTTTGGATACTCTTAAACTTAGGGATCGCGATGCTAAATAAACCAATGACTAAGCTTAAAATGGCGATAACTGCAACTGCGATAATCCATCCCATTGAAAGGTCTGTAGTAAGTACTTTAATAATGCCGCCTATGCCTAAAATCGGTGCATAGAATACAATGCGAAGCAGCATAACCATAAGGGTTTGCACTTGCTGGATATCATTTGTACTTCTTGTGATTAAAGAGGCAGTGGAAAACTTATCAAACTCCGCATTTGAGAAGTTTGTAACCTTCCGAAATACTTTCTTTCTAAGATCTCTGCCGAGTCCTGCAGCTACTTTTGCAGCAAGTAAACTCACGACAACGGTTGCGGCCATACTTACTAAGGATAGAAGCAGCATTTTCCCGCCAGAAGTAAGAATGAAATTGGATTGAAGCTTATCTGTATTGATGCCAATCTTTTTATACTCATTCTCAATGAATGAAACGGCTGACTGTGTTACCATGCTGCCTGGCATATTCTTAAACTTTTCATCTGCCTTTTCTTTCATTGTATTGATTTGATCTTGAGGCATTTTCGCAATGACTGCGAAAGGATCTGTATTTGGCGGAAGTTTCGCCGGTGTATTGTTATCACCTGGCGCAGCAGGAGTAAAAGCAGATGGGCCGCCTTTTTCAATTCCTTGTGTAATTAACATTGGTTTCCCAAAGATATCGTTCAGTTCGTTAATTGTATTGTTATCCTCTGTATGTAGCTTATAAAGGGGTTCTTTATCCAGCTGCGGATAATCTTTCAAATCATTTTTTAGCTCACTTTGAGAAAGATTGTTCTTATCTAAAAGCGCATAGTTGTTATCTACTTTTTTCTTCTCATTTTCATTCATAAAGAGCTTAAGTTTATCCATCTCACTCTTACGAATAACCTCAGGTACTGCGTTTTCTACACCTTTTTGCTGAATACCTACATTCACAATTTTAGACATGTAATCTGGCAGTGATAGGTCACATACGGCTTGTATGGATAATAGACATATAACTGCAATGATTGAGGCAGTAAAAGGTTTTAAATGTTTAATTATCTTTAACATTTAATTCATCTCTCCATTTTCCTTGTCTAATTTTTTTAGTTTTTACTTCGTCTCTGTACTTTATTCTTTGTATTCTCCGTAATGCATACTAGCCCCTTTTTACATACTTTCGACCACAGATTAAGTATCATTCTATAACTATATGTAAGTGTTCATTCTAAGAGTGATATTCTTATATGTTTTTTGAATCTTGGTTTAAATGTAAATGAAAAAACATAACTGTTGACCAAATATTATAAAATGGTGGTGCTGTTTTCATACGGATGTATAGCCCCTCAACAGCCCATTATAAACCTCTACTAAGCCCCTTACAAATAATAAAGCATTACAAAAACAAAATAAAAAAACTACTACAAGCATTACTTCGAAGAAATGTAGTCGTAGTCATTTTAAAAAAAATATAAAATAAACCCGCCAAAATTCCTCTCTCATCCCTATATACATGATGGAACTCAAAATTACATATGTTTCATTAAAGGATAGGAGGAATACACATGGCAGTATACCGTAATGTACAGGTGAATTTTTGGCAGGATGATTTTGTGCTCGATTTAACGCCGGAGGAGAGGTACTTTTACATATATTTGCTGACATGTTCAAAGACGACGCAGTGCGGGATGTATTCGCTGCCGAAGCGCTTGGCGGAGATGGAAACAGGTTATAACAGGGAGACCGTTGAGAAGTTACTGCAGCGCTTTGTTGATTATGGAAAGATATTGTACGATGCGGAAACGAAGGAGTTATATATTCTGAATTGGTTACGCTATAATCCGATTACGAATACAAACGTGGAGAAGTGCGTGTTACGTGAGTTGAAGACTGTGAAAAGCAAAGAGTTTGTCCGTATGTTTCTTCAAAGATGCTTGGAGGAAGAGTTACATATTCCGTTATTGCTAGAGCATTTCGGTATGCCGAGTGAATTGTCTGAGATTATCCCTAAAGAAACCTTTGCAAGCTGTGAAGCAGATGTGGAAGTAGCAGAAGCGGAACCAGGCAGCAGTGTATTTACGTTTTATGAACAACACTTCGGTAGTTTGTCGTCTTATGCAGCGGAGGAATTAAGTGAATGGATGGCTGATTTGTCGGAGGAGCTTGTATTAAAAGCACTTCAGATTTCTTATGAAAATAATAAGCGGACGATTGCTTATGTGAAGGGGATTTTGCGAGATTGGCACGGAAAGGGATATACGAAGGTTAGTGAAGTAGAAGAGGCGGCAGTGAAGTTTCGGAAGAAGGAGCCGACTGCCGTGTATGAAACTGAGAAGTTCCTTGAGGAGTGCGAGGAGTGGGAGAAAAATGTGCCGTCTGAAGAAGAGTTGCAGAAGTTTCTCAAGGAAGAGGGATGGCGTCCATGAGCATTCAAAATGTTGAGGCGGAACAGACGGTATTAGGGTCTTTACTTCTTGAAGGAGAACTGATTAAGGAGTGCCACTTGACTGAGCAGCACTTTTCTACGGCTGTGCACCGAGCTATATTCAAGTTGATTCGGGAAGTAGAGGAAGATATGCAGCCGCTTGATCTTGTTACGCTTGTTTCAAGAATGGATGCTGCTTTTTTGGCGCAAATTGGGGGGATGGAATACTTAGTTAATATGATTGAGGGTGTGCCTACTACTACCAACTTCTCTTATTATGAGGGGCTTGTTCGGAATGCTTGGAAAATGAACCAGGCGGGAAGCGTGGCACACAGCATGTGCGAACGGCTTCTTGCGGAGAAGGATGAGAAAGTAATTGGAGAGACGATTACGAGGCTTTGTGAACTGGAAGAGGTGGATTGCACACTCGATTTTGATTTGAAGGATACGTTAGTCGATCTTTATGAAGAGCTTCATCAAGATACAGAAGAACTTACTGGCATTGAGACTGGTTTTCCAGCTTTAAATAAGATGACGTGTGGCTTGCAGGAAGGGGATTTTGTTGTGATTGGGGCGCGGCCTTCGATGGGAAAGACGGCGTTCGCTTTAAATATTGCGCTTCATGCAGCAAAATCGGATGCGGCAGTTGGGTTGTTTTCCCTGGAGATGAGCGATAAGCAACTTTTGAAACGAATGGTTTCTTGTTTAGGTGAGGTATCTGGAAGACGGCTGAAAAACCCGAAGCATCGTTTTACGATAGAGGACTGGGGAAAAACGAGCCGCGCATTTGCGGAAATTGGGGATCTGCCGCTAGAGATTTATGATAAAGCAGGAGTCACAACGCAGGAGATTTGGGTGCAAGTGAGGAAGCTGAAACGAAAGCATGGGGATAAGAAATTGCTTGTTATTGTTGATTACTTGCAGCTTATTACAGGCGATTCGAAATATCGGGGAAATAGGTTTCAGGAAATGAGTGAAATTTCTCGTAAGCTGAAGCTGCTAGCGCGTGATTTAAATGTGTGCGTCGTAGCGCTTTCACAATTGTCTCGCGGGGTGGAGTCGCGTCATGATAAGCGCCCGCTACTTTCTGATTTAAGAGAGACAGGGCAGATTGAGCAGGATGCGGATGTGATTATGCTGATGTATCGGGAGGATTATTATGATAAGGAGACGGAGCATAAAGATATAACAGAAATTCAGATAGCGAAGCATCGGAATGGACCTGTTGGGATGCTGAATCTGCGGTTTCTGAAGGAATTTGGGAGGTTTGTGGAGAGGGAAGGTTAAAAAAAGACTAGTAAGTCCCCCGCCTAAAATGATATTGATTCTTTTTTCAGACAGTCTGGATAAGACTAAGGATCTGCTAATCGAAAATTTCTTCAAGCAGTAGGGAATAGAATCGAATTGAGGTCTACATTAGGAGTATAAAAAAAGGCACTTCGCCGAGTGTCTTTTTTCTTTCAGATTAAATAGTGGCGATGACTGCTCATACCAGTGTTACAAGAGATGTGTAGTTGCTTGCGTCTAATCATTCTTTTGTACCTGCACTGCTAAAGATGTATAAAATACTTGGAAAACTGATTGTTGGTAATGCAACTGAAATTGCATCAATAACATACGCAACAAAAGAAGAATGTATATATTCTTGCATAAAGCTTTTAAAAGAGAAGAAAATCAAATCCTTGATGAATATGAATACTCCCCCACTTATCAAAAGTTTTGTTAGACAAGTATACAAACAAAAAAATATTTGTTTAATAAAATATACTATACTCTATTAAATGAAAGGAGAGAAAAATGTTTGGGACTAAAAAAATTTGTAGATTCCCTTCCGATTCCTTCCATAATCAAACCAAAAGGAACATATAAAGGAAAGCCGCTTTATGATGTACGCATGATTGAAACACTACACAAGTTTCATAGAGATTTACCTAAAACGAAGGTATGGGGTTATAACGGGTTAGTACCTGGTCCAACATTTGATGTTGAAAAAAATCATCCTATATATGTGAGATGGACAAACGATTTACCTAAAAAACACTTTTTACCAGTTGATAAAACCGTTCACGGAGCCCATGATAATCCAGAAGTACGCACTGTTGTTCATCTACATGGAAGCCCAAGTGAACCAGATAGTGATGGTCATCCTGAAGCATGGTTTACGAGAAACTTTCAACAAACAGGCCCGAAATTCGTGAAAGAGATTTATTATTATACGAATCGAGAACGAGCAACTGCCCTTTGGTATCATGACCATGCAATTGGGATTACTCGTCTGAATGTGTATGCAGGTCTTGCAGGTCTTTACTTGATTCGCGATAAGGAAGAAAGATCACTTCCGCTTCCGAAGGGGAAATACGAGATACCGCTTATCGTTCAAGATAGATCCTTTAATCCAGACGGGTCCCTCTTTTATCCTGCTCAACCAGATAATCCATCCCCTAATTTACCATGTCCTTCTATTGTTCCTCTGTTTTTAGGAAATACAATTACAGTTAACGGGAAAGTATGGCCATTTTTAAAAGTAGAGCCCCGCAAATACAGATTTCGTTTATTAAACGCTTCTAATACTCGAACATATCAGTTCCAATTTAGTGACCTTAGTTCATTCTTTTTAATCGGAACTGATGGTGGTCTTCTTAAACGGCCAATTAGAGTACAAAGTTTGGATGTTTCACCTGCTGAACGTATGGACATCATTGTTGACTTCTCAGGTTTAGAGGGGAAGAAAGTAATATTACAAAATGGAAGTGATTTAGAAAATCCAACTGGCGAGGTAATGGAGTTCCAAGTAACTAAGCCGTTGTCTTGCCCTGATAAAAGCAAAATTCCATGTCTCTTAAGCAACATTGAATTTATCCCATTAAAGGAAGTTGAGGTAAGAAAAGTAAGACGGTTAACACTAAGTGACTCAGAAGATGAATTTGGGCGTCCTATGCTTTTATTAGATGATAAAGAATGGGACGATCCAGTAACAGAAACACCATTACTTGATTCTATTGAAATATGGGAGTTAGTGAATTTAACCGTTGGAATTCATCCTATCCATATACATCTTGTTAATTTTCGTGTCCTTGATCGCCACGATCTGAATGGGCAATTGTTAGATCCTCTCCCGGCCGATTTCGGTTTAAAAGACACCGTTCTAGTAGGGGGTGAACAAATCGTTCGAATTATAATGAAGTTTGAACCGTATTCTGGAGACTATGTATGGCATTGTCATCGTTTAGAGCATGAAGACCATGACATGATGAGACCATTAAAAATCATACCTTCCAATCCCAATAGGCACAAATTAAAATGATAGTTAAAATGAATTGAAAACGAACTTCCAATAATGCTGATGATATGAATGAAAAGTCCCTTCATTTCTGAAAGGGACTTTTCGGGGTTTTGGGATACTTATTATTTTTGCACATCTACGACTGTTTTTTACCAGTTTAATACTCTTTTCTATAGTCTAAAACATTTTTTATCTTATGAATTATTGTGCCTTAAATTCAATCACTTGATCTTGATTGATTGTTTTTCCATCTAAAAGGCCTTTTGCTGTTATATAAATAATTGTTTTTTTGGAGTCTTCAAGTTGACCAATTGCATACGTTGCGGTGAAGCTACCTGTGCTTAGTTTCCACTGCTCACCATTCCATCTGCCAGTTATTTTTTGAGCATCGGAAGCTTCGACTTTACCATCGTAATTTAGTGTACCAAACTCTGTTTTTAATGTATTGCTAGCAAAATCAATTTGAAGTTTGTTTAATAATTTGATTGGAGAGCTAGCTTGAATCTCGTATACATTGTTATTGATCTTTTTGAAGTGAATTTTTCCTTCTTGTCCTTTAACAAGTTTCATATATTGATCTGATGATAGGAACAATTCATATTCTTCCTGTGTAATTCCCATATTTTCATGATATGCTAATCTTTCTCCAGGCTGTGCTGCTTTTATATACTCCATGTACCATGTATAGTTTTTTTGAAGACTCGCTTTCATTTTTTTATTAATTTCCTCAAGTTTTTGCTTCATATCTTCTTGTACTTGTATTGTCATAATATCAGCAGGTGTTTCTGATTTTACTAATAATGGTGTGATGAAATCTTTTGTACTCTGATTGGTAGGTGATAAAACTTCTTCATCTTTTTTCGGATTCGTATCCTGTTTATCCTCATTTTTTGTAGATTTTGTTTCTTCTTCTGCCGCGGTCTTTTTTGAATCAGCTGGTTTACTTTCAGTAGAATTATTACATCCAGCTAATAACAAGAACGTTGTAAGTGTCCCTAGTATGATTTTTTTCATTAAAAATTCCCCCGTATTATTTTCGTAAAAACAAACAATACCATAATTATACATTGGAAATCTTACCATAACAATTTGCTGTTTTTGAAAGCATGTTACATTCTTCAATTTTTAGTTATTCGTATTGATTGTTTGCATATTACTACAGGTAATTCAAAGTATAGAGGAAACAGGTTTCAAGAAATGGGTGAAACCTCTCGTGAATGGAAGCATATATGGTGAACGAGTTGGTCCGCCATGCTCAGATTATTGCATTTACAAGAGAAAGTGATCGGTTGAGATATGTGTTTTCTTCTGATACTTTGGACGTAAATCTTTAAGGAAAAGAAAATGGTAAGCCTATACACCTTTTGCTTGCAAAAAAGATTCATCTGCAAGAAAATAAAAGAGGTAAGGGTTATAAATAATGGTATAAAACCCAATTATTATCTTTTTAGTTAAAAATCCCTTGTAAATAAGGTTTAAATATTACTGTATAAAAAGGTGGGTTTTTATACTTCCTGCTTAGGTGAGATCATATCAGTTCATAGAGAATGTATGGCGGTCTTTTAATCTCGTTTCATGACTGTGTTAATACTTGAGGCTATTGACGATAACAGTAGAGTATTCATATATAACGAACCAAAGAAAGGAAACTAAATATGGGGATGAGTACGATGAAAAAAATAATTGGTTTAATCTTCTTAGGTATAGTGCTAATTGTTTTTGTTATTTACTATCAGAATCATTCTAATTCAGATCGAAAAGAGAAAATATATGTTGAGGATTTTAAAGGAACAAGTGATTCTGATAAAATTCAATCAGCTATTAATAAAGCAAAGGATAGTAAAATAAAGACGGTTTTGCTTGATGACAAAAAGTATAAGATTACTTCACCTATCGTTGTGAAGCAAGGTGTTAAGTTATTATTCGGGTATGGAACACAGTTTATTGTGAATGGTAACTTCAGGGTAATTGAACTTGAGAGGAATGCTTCAATGGAAGGGGCCTATATTGCCATTGATGATGCGAATTTTAATTCGGAAGTGATCTATTTAGATGGTAAACATAAATATTATAACACTTGGAACAAAACACATATAAAGGATATAAATATTATCAATTGGTCTGAAACGAACAAGGGTACAGGGATATCGTTATACGCTGGTGGAAAAGAGCATGAGATTTCTTTTGTTAACTTCGAAAACGTTAAGGTAGTAGGAATGAAGAATGGAGTAAAGTTAAAAGTGGATAAACCGAATTCTGGATATGCGTGGATCAATGCTAATCGGTTTCTGAATTTTTCTTTAGAGGATTGTGTAAACATGATTTACATGGATAGTCATTCAACGATACCGAATGAGGCTAGTGGGAATCAATTTACCAATTTACAGATACAACCTTCAAGTAAAACAAAAAGTGTCTTGAAGGTGAGCGGACAACATAATGAGTTTCATGGGATGTTGTGGGATTTGAACCAAATCAATCATGGAAACACGATTGTTGAGCTTACTGATAAGAGTGTGGATACGACTATTGATATTTCTTCTGTGCCTATGAGCAGAATCTCCGATAGTGGACAAGCAAATAAAGTGAAACAGTAACTGTAAGGTTCTCTCAATCGGACGTGGCTTTCTTAGGAGAAGCCCCTAGATTCATGTAGAGAAGGGGACAATTATTACGTATAAGTTGAAATTGATCTTCTAGGGGCATGATGATGCAGTTTGAATTGTTGGAGTATTTTGTTTTTTTGTTTAGTTAACATTTGAAGATATCAAAGGGGAGCATATGACATCTACTAATGGAAGTAAATGGATCTTAATTTGTATGATTTTCATAGTTTAGATGTGCTAATTTGCCCTTGATCATTTATACTCAATCTCCATTTTGTTCCATTTGGGGAAGTTAACGTCACAGCATTTCCTTTTTGAAATTCTAAATCTCCATATAAAGTACCACCAGTAGTTGGTAACCATGAGGAGCCATGTTGCAGAGATGACCTTGCGAATATTCGATTTATCCGAAAGCGTTTGTGATCTTGTGTATATCCGCTTAGTGTGAACTTAACTTTATACAATATAGTTGACCTTACTTCTGAAAGCACAGTATTTCCGGCATTAAACGGAAGATCTTTAGCAACCTGCCATGGGCCATTTAGGCTCTGTTGATATTCAATTAAAATGCGACTTGGGCTTTCATTCCATCCAAAATAGATACCAATACAATTCAGCATGTTAATAGGCTGCTTAGAAAAATCTAACTCGATTACAATTGGCTGCGTACTCGGAACATCCACGTAATTTACACTTTGCTCATCAAGCAAGTTAAAACAATTATTAATATGTCCTCCGTAGGGGGCTTTTCCAGAAAGTTGGCGCACTGCGTAACGGACATTTGCATTTACTAATATATCATCTTGATTCCCAACTAGCTGGGCTTTTCCTAATGCTAGAGGAGGGTATACAGGAAGCGATTCTTCATGTGGCGTGGTATACCGATTGTATAGGCCACGATCGATAATCGATGTGGAAACTTGATTTGAGAATAGGTAGTTATGATGAGAAGTGGAAGAGAATTCGATAACGAGGGGAGCGGCATCCATACGAAAGACGTCCCATATGATTCCTTCAAATATATTATAGGCACCTGAACAGCGGATTACTTTTTTTGTTTGTTTCCGGCATTGAACTTGGATTCCCGTAAAGGTGTTTCCTGAAATTTCGTAAGGTAATTCACCATTTCCTATAATCTCGATACCATACTGACAACCATCTATAAAAATAGAATGGAAGGAGTTTGCATTAATCCAACAAGGATTGTTTATATCCTCAAGCTTTTCTGTTTTTAAATAGATAGCCGTATTAAAGTTTGTGATTTGGATGGAGTATGCTTTAAAGAAGCTTATGAAATCCCATGCCTTTTTACAGGATAAATGAATTGCAATACCTTGATAAGTTGTTGTACGATTTATAATATTAATATTTGATATAGAAGTATGATTATGAATTTCTATTTGATTGGCACCAGAAAGAAAAAGAACGGATGAGTTAAAGCTATTATCCACGATTTCAATCGAACCACCAGAGATTGAAGTGTTTTTTTGAAGCTCAAACACTTGGAAATTCCCTTTAACGATTAATGTTATAGTCGGGTCCATTTCAAGATGTACATTGGACTTCATAACAATAGGGGAGGAGATCGTATACTGTTTCTTCCCGGTAATAACAACTTTAGAATAATTGTTGGCCACGCAATAGTTAATGGCTTCTTGAATAGCTTGGGAATTATCGAGTAAATCTGGACTGGCACCAAAACAATCAATATTAACAACATTTTGATTTTGGCAGTCTTCAGTAAAATTAAGAGGCTCTGTCAACTTATAACACTCCTTATATGTGAGATATTATATAATATGCATGTTTGAAAAAATGCATATATATAAAAGAAAAAACAAACGAGATTATCGTTTGTTTTTTAATATTGATAGGTTTCAAGTGTAGAATGAATCATATTTGAGAGGGAAAAGGCTTCTTCTACTTTTTCTCTTGCCGCTTTTCCTAAACATTTTCTTAGGTTTTGATTGTCATGAAGTAACTGGATTTTCTTTGCGAATTCTTTTTCAGAATGATGAGAAACGAGAATTCCAGTTTCATCATCTATGATAGCTTCTTTGATACCACCAACATCTACAGAAATAATAGGTGTTCCAGAAGCCATTGCTTCAATGACTACCATTGGAAACACTTCTCTTAGAGACGTTAGAAGCAGTAAGTCCATACTGCAAATAAATTCATATGGATTAGATGTATTACCTAAAAGCTTCACTTTATGATTTAACTTGAAATCATGAATCATTTTTTCAATAAAGTCCCGTTCAGGTCCATCCCCAGCAATATAAAACATTACGTTACGTACATATTTTAACTCATTTGCAATTTTTAAAAAAAGTTCATGGTTTTTCTCTTTTGATAACCGGGCTAAAATCCCGATATTGAGGGTTTCTTTAGGTTGTATTTGTTGAAATGAAAAATGCTTTACATCAACACCATTGTAAATTGTTCGAATAAGGTCCTTTCTTATACCCAATTGCAGTAAGCTGTCTTTCTCGAAGTTACTCACTGCGATAATTTGATGAACATGTTGATTTAACACTTTTTTTAATAGCGCGGGAAACTTTTTTTCAAGTATTGTAACATTATGTTTTGTATAAATGAGCTTCATTCTTTTTTTCGTGATTTTTTTAATTGCGATAGAATACAGTAACATTCTGAAACTATTTGCATGGATAACATCAATGTTCAATTTCATTACTTGTTTACTTAATGTATAGAGGTTAGCAGGATGATTTTTTAAACTTAAAGGAATAAAATGATGCTTATTATGAATTTGATGATACAACTCACCTGTGGCAGCTGCTGAATAAAACGTCATGTTTTCACCTTTGAGATGGTTTTCTAGTTTGCAAAAATACATCTCAGCGCCGCCCGTTATGAGTTTATCGGTTAATAGTAGAATATTGTTCATTTTTTATTTCCCTCCACTGGTCATAGAAGGAGGTCGGTCTCCTCTGTTTTTTTTGTATGCATGATAAGCATATTGACTAAAATAAAAGTTGGTTTTGACAAAGTTTAACTTTTCTTGGTTTCGTAAGAGTTTCCAATATCGGTAGGCAGCTTTTAATTTATTCCTTGAAGTAGAGTTACTTACAATACGATATTTAGATAAACTCTTTTGTAAGCCATATGCTTGATATCCTAGCCGTAATAATACTAACCATAGGGCAGTATCTTCAGGCTGGATAACAGGCATTTCAATTTGTTTAAATTGATGCCTATCTAACATCACGGTTAAACAGCCAATCGTCGTATTTCCCAGCAGATATTTATAATCTACAACTTTCGGTGCATGAACTTGAATATTCATTGCATTTCCTTGTTCGTCAATTAAAGAATAAGAGGTAAAAGAAAAAGCAAGATTATCTTTTTGCATAAAAGCGACTTGTTCTTCTAGTTTGGTAGGTAACCAGAGGTCATCGCTGTCTAAAAAGGCAATATAATCTCCTTGAGCTTCTTTTAATGCTATATTTCTAGCTCTAGCAGCACCAACATTTTTAGTTAAAGTAATCAGTTTAATTCGCGGGTCTTTTTCTATATATTGTTTGATGACGTGAACGGAGTCATCTTTCGACTTATCATCAACGATAATCATTTCCCAGTTAGCATATGATTGGGCCTGAACGGATTCAATGGTTTCTTTTATAAAAGGGGAGCTGTTATACGAGGGGGTTATCACAGAAACCAATGATTCACTATCTTTTTTCGTGTATATCATAAAAACCAGCCTCTTTTCTTTCATATACAGAAATATATTTTAAAGCAATTGCTAAAAAGGAGAAAAGCGCTTCATTAATCATGAGAGAAAGGGATACCATCTGCAATAAAAAAGCAAAAAGTGTAAGAATAATAAAAGGTTTTTCAATATGTAATTTAGTCTTAAAGAGCTTGATAATGAACAGTAATAAAAAAGAAAAGTAAAACAGAAAACCAATAATTCCAGCCTCTACTAAGATTTCTAGATATGTATTATGAACATATAGTTTTTCATTATGTTCAAATGCGTAATAATCCGAAAAATTAAAGGTACCGATTCCCAAAAGGGGATGAGACATAAAATAGGTAATGGCCTGTTTCCATAATTCAAATCGACCACTTCCTTTATCAGAAGAAAAGTCATTGATACGACTGGAAATAATCTGATTCAAATCGATTTGAATAAAAGAGCTTGCGGCGTACATTACAACTAGGCATAACAGGGCAACAAGTATCATTTTCACCTTTTTTTGAAAATCCGCTAATATTATATACAAAATGATAACGAGTATTAGGGCAACAATACCGCCTCGAGAAAAAGTAAGGAGGTTAGTAATTATACATAAGATAAATCCAAAGGAGTTTTTAAATCCTTTTAAGTGTGTTAAATAATACGAAAAAAACAATGTATTATAAAAAATGAAGATGTTTGGGTCATCAAGTAGTCCAATTAGCCTTGGATAATCTCTATCTAATAATAATCCGTAAGAAGTAATCTCAACGCCTGTTGGGGATCCACCGGTTATTTGTAGTCCAATTATGTATAGTAATAAACTAATCACGTTAAATAGCATCCCGACATTTGCAATGGAAGTTTCAATAGAATGAATGGAAGCTTGCTCCAGCATATACCTCATGATGAAATAGCAGATAAGGACAAGGATTACTCCTAGAATGACGCGAATACTTGCTTCTGGATACTGTGAAAAAGCACCGCTTAGACAATAGATAAAATAAAATAAAAGCAATAAAATTTCATAATGATAAAGGGGACGAAAGTAAAAGTCTCGAAAATAAATACAGAAAAAAACGGCTAGAAAAATCATGTAAATTTTTAATGAAAAACCGATGGATACATTATATTTACTAAGTGTAATAAAAAATAACAAAAGAAAGACTTCTAAAGTAGAAGTATTTCTTTTAATTTGTAATCTTTCCATTCCCTCGTTGTCTCCCGTCTTTTAAATGGTTGATATTCTGTTGTTTTTTCTTTCTTATAAAGCCTTTAATCAAGTCCCGAGTAGCTTGATCAAATAGTAAAACCATCGTAGACATTAAGATCATGGTAGAAAACATGGCGATAAAAGGAAACTTATATAATAAGTAGTGTAATAGGATAAAGCTTATTGAAAAGTAGGATCCGTATGGAATAACGACTTTGGTTAATACGGTTCTTCTAATTGGATTGGCTAATACATAACCAATAAATGATACGATTTCCATCGCTAAAGCAGAAAAAGCTGCCCCCGCTATTGCATAAGTAACACTGAGATAATAAAAAGACAGTAAGCCAATAGAGATGGTTATAAACTGAACAATCGTACGGCGATTTTGCAGTCCTCTTGTTGTGAGCCCGTCAGCAATGGCGATGTTAAATCCTTGTAAGACAATAATAAAGGATAATATTTTTAAAGGTTCAACTGCAGATTCCCATTTATCTCCAAATAAAATCGTTATCAGATAGGGGGATAAATAGAATAAAGCTATTGTCATACACATTCCAATTAAGGACATAAATTTCATTTGCAGGATATTTAATTCTGTATGTTTCTTTATTTCCCCATGACTATAATGTTTAAATAACAGTGGGAAGAATGCACCTGCAATAACCCCTGGTATTTGATAGAGAGCTGAGGGGATTCGGTAAGCTACTGCAAAGAGACCCACAAGCCCTAAAGGAAGTGTTTTTTCTAATACTAATGGACCTAGTTGAGGGGTTAATATAATAAATAACCCACTAATTAAGAACGGGCTAATATTCATCAATAATTCTTTTTGAAAAGGGACTTGCCATTTGAATTCCACGTTTTTTCTGAGTAAATGCAGGGAGTAAAGGCCTCCAGCTAAATAAGAAAAACCATATAAAAAAGCTGTTACATGTATATCCACTTGTAAGGTTATACACAAAATGGTTAATGTGACTAATACAATGGCCGAGAAGATTCTTATGGATGCAATAAATTGCATTCTTTCAGATAATTGAAAGTAGGTTATGCCTATACTTTGCAGCACTAGGCCGATGATTAAAGGAATCATTAAACTATACATCATATAAAGAATTTGTTGTTCATGATAGAAGACATGGATACCGAAAGAAAAAATAATAAATGTGAAAAGTAAACATATGACGCGAACTTTTATATAAGAAAAGAATGTAGCGCTTGGGTTTTCTTTTTTTGCTCCTTCTCGAAGGAACGTATTACTGACTCCTAAATCTGTAAAAAAATGCATGACCATGGAAAGAGCTAGTGCTACACTAAATATTCCATAGTTCTTTGAGTTAAAGTAATTTGCTAATAGTATGAGTGTACCTGCATTTAAAACATTAGCTAAAATCGTGCTGTAAAGTAAGTGGAATATATTTTTAATAATTGAGTTTGTTTTCTTATTCACTTATTTCTCTCCCAATTCACAACTGTAAAGTCACTTAAATACAGATGTAGGTTCTTTTTGCTTCAGGTAATAATCATATGTATTCGCAAGACCTTTTTCCAATGCATATACAGGTTGCCAGCCTAATTGTTGAATGCTCTTTTTATTGCAGAGCAAACTTTCTTTGACGTCACCGTCTTTTGCAGGTTGGTAAATGGGGGGAATATTTTGTTTCCCAATCGATTGAATCATCGAGAATACTTCATTGATACTTGTACAAGTTGCTGATGATATATTGAAAGTACCACTTCCATTGTAGTTCAATGCCTTAAGATTGGCGCTTGCTACATCGTCTACATAGATAAAATCTCTCGTTTGTAAACCATCCCCATAAATAATAGATTGCTCCTGTTTAATGAAATGATTTATGAAGATTGAAATCACTCCGCCTTCACCGCTTGCGGTTTGCCTTGGACCATAGACATTACTGTAACGAAGAATGACATAGTCTATATCATATAATTCTTTTGCGAGTTTTAAATAATCCTCAGCTGTTTTTTTGGAGACGCCATAAGGTGATAAGGGGCGAGAAGGATGTGAGACTGAAATAGGCATGACTTTAGAATTTCCATATACAGCCGCTGAAGAAGCAAATATGATTTTTTTAACACGATATTTTTGAGAGAGTTTTATGACATTTGTTGACCCTATTATATTGATTCGTGCATCATTTGTTATATTTGAAATGGAGTTTTGTACACTAATTTGCGCAGCTTGGTGAACTACAAAGTCAGGTTGAAACGCCTCCATCGCTTTTTCTAATGATCTTTCATCTTCTACATTATCAAAGAAAGCTATACCTTTCGAATGGAGATTATTTACGGATCCGGTGGATAAGTTATCATACACAGCCACTTCATAATTATTATGAATTAATTTTTCTACAATATGGGATCCGATAAATCCGAAGCCCCCCGTTACTAGCACTTTCTTCATTTTTTATTCTTCCCTTCAATAGTTATCTAGCCCCATTTCCAGTAAATACAATGGCCAATGTTCGACATAAAATCTTGATTTCCATAGCGAATGATCTGTGCTGGATATAGTATAAATCGAATGCTAATTTTTCTTCGGGAGTTAGATCATATCCACCATTCACTTGCGCCAATCCTGTTATTCCAGGCGTTACAAGTAACCGATGTTTAAAATTAGGCAATGACTTATCAAACTTTTTATAGAAATATTCTCTTTCAGGTCTAGGGCCAATGAGCGACATATCTCCTTTTAACACGTTAATAACTTGAGGGATTTCATCAATTCTAGTTTTTCTTATAAAGTTACCTATTTTTGTAACCCTAGGATCCTCTTTACTTGCCCATTGAGGACCATTTTTTTCGGCATCTAAAAACATGGAGCGTAACTTTATTAACTTGAAATCTTTTCCGTTTTTCCCCAGGCGCTGTTGATAAAAGAAGGGAGAACCAGTTGATTCGATTGGGATAAGGATGCAAAAAAGAACTAAAATGGGTGATAAAAGGAACAGCATGAAAAGCGAAAAAACAAAATCTATAAGTCGTTTAACAAGAAGGTAGGATGAAGTTGATAGAGGCGTTACTTGTAGTTCTACCTGTCTATCAATCTTTATTTTTGGGTCCAAAAGTTACTCCCCCTTTATGAAATAATGACTGTACCGATTATTTCATGTTTGCTATGTTCTAGTTGTTTTTTTACATTCGCAATTTTATCTAACTTATCACGGCCTTCCTGTATCATTAAAACAGTGCCATCACAATGTTTTGTGAGGATTTGTGCATCTGGTGTGTTTAAGAAATCGGATGTGTGAAACAGGATGATATCAAAATGCTCTTTCCACTCCTCAATTAGGATTGGGAAGGTCTCTAATGTTAACAATGTCACTGGCTCATAAAGATCCTCGCCTGTAGGTAAACAAGATAGATAATCCGTTATTTTTATTGGAGTATCCTTATTTTTCTCTCTTAAGAGTAAGTTGGTTAGGCCAAATGAATGATCAATATGAAACACATGATGTAAAGAAGGTTGACGCAGATTTGCATCCACTACCAGCACTCGTTTTCGTTGTTCTGAAAAAGCAAGGGCCAAATAAGCAGTAGCATGGGTTATATTTTTTGTTTGTGCAAGAGAAGTAATCATTAATATTGACTTTTCCTTTTGAAGGTTCGGTTCAATATGGTTACATATGCTATAAAATCGTTCTTTGATGGTGATATCGTCTGGATTAAAGAAATATTTCCTCTTAAATTTAATAGCCATTATGTTCACCTCGTTTCATAGAAGGTAAGCTCTTATAAGCTGTTTTTTGCTTGTTGTTTCTTTTTTTTGTATGTAAGTGCACTCTTCCTAATAACGGGAGACCAAGGTGTTCGAGCTCTCGACTGTTGTAAGTTGAATTATCAAAGTGTTCTCGTAGAATTGCTAAACCAATTCCGGCAAAAAAGCTGATTATGATTGAAATGGCTATAATGAATTTTGGTTTTGGAAAAAGTAGTTCAGCTTCTTCCATTACCTCGGAAGCATTAAGAATATTAAGTCGGTTTACATTTGCATAGTCTTTAAATTTAGATATGGATTGTTTTGCGACAGATTGTGCAATTTTTTTAGCTAATTGTGGATCAGAGTCTTTCACTGAAATCGTAATAATCTGTGAATCATTTCTATTAGTAACGGAAACCTGTTTCAGCAAATCATAGCTTGAACGAGTTAGGTGTAACTCTTCTTTTACGCCTATCATGATATATGGGCTTTTTATAATATCCATATATGAAAGAGCTAGCTGTCTGTTATCTTGTACCTTATTTACTGGATTTTCCTCTTTTTCTACACCTAAAGATCCAGCAAGTACTTGGGTGGAGTACTGGTAAATCGGTTTCATAAGGTACATGGATGAAATAATAATGAACCCGCTTGTACAAATTGTCGTAAGTATAATGATTAAGAGTCGCCTTTTTAAAATTTGTATAAACTCTTTTATCTTTACTTTTTCATTCATCTCGTTCACCACTTTTTCAATTTAATAGTAGAGTTTTGGCGTGATTTTCCGAATAGGAATTATCACCCTTGATTTAGAAAAAATCCTTATAACATTTATACTGGGGTGGAAAAATTATAAACCTAGCATCTGAACAGAATGCTTCTTCCTAAATTTTTACTATGTAGGGAATAGCCACATCATCATTAAGTTAAGAGTGCCAGGAGAGTATATGTGAGTATGTTTTTTGAAATGTCTATGACTACAAGAAAGATGTGCATAACAAATATATGAATGGAACGGATATTTAAATGAAGAAGTTGATCATTGTGTGATTGTTCTTATAAATCTAAATAATAAGTGTTTTTTCTGAAAATTTATGGTAATATTTTGATGTTAATTGTATTTTATTGAAAATAATAGAATTTTTAGGTATATTTAACTCTTCATAAATCTATTTATAAATCCACAAATGTATTACATAAATGTATGAATTAAAATGTTTGGTTTTTTATATGGAGCTTTATAATCTTATCTAGTTAAAAGGAGACTATAATGAATCATTCTATGGATATACAATATTTGTGTGATATTTTATATAAAACATTTCAAGTATCTATTCAATTTTTATCTGCAGATGAAAAAATCTTATATAAATCTACTTCTAATGATATTTGCAGTCCTTTTTATTCTTCTAGGGAAGAACAACTGAGTGAGCTTTTTCAAGAAAATGATCTCTATAATTTTCCGCTTATGAGGGGAAACAGTTATCTGGAAAATTTCGTTTTCATTCGCATAGTAGATTATGAATCTATAAAAGGAACCTTTTTTATTGGACCTTCTACATATCCCAAAGTATCAGAGAACATGGCCATTAGACTTATGGATGAATTTGGCGAAAATGCTAGAATCCAAGATGGAATTGAATACTATCATTCCGTACCTGTGATAAAAAAAATAACTTTAATTGATATAGGGATTTTATTGCATTACATGATTTTTAAAGAAAAGTTAGATGTAGGTGCTGTTTGGAGAGAAAATAAATTATTAGAGAAAACCGCCTATGAAATTGCGAATCCTGACTTATATATTTCAGCCCGCCGTCAAAATAATCCTGATCATTACGATATATTATTGGAACGGAATTTTTTCACATGCATTAAAGAAGGGGACAAAGAAAAATTAATAAAATATGCATATGCATTCCCGCAAGAAGATGCTGTAATTTCATCAAAAAGAAATCAGCTAAGAAATCAAAAAAATAATGGGATAATGGCCATTACTTTAGCTACTCGTTATGCAATAGAGGGGAATCTTCCGCCAGAAATTGCTTTTTCGCTTAGTTCTCTCTATATGGGAACCATTGAACAACTAGATAATATGTATTCCGTCAATAGATTAATTGAGGACGCTTTATGTGCTTTTGCTGATCGTGTTAAAGAATATAGCGTTCAAAGCTATTCGAATACAATTACTACATGTTTAAATCATATTAGCAAAAACATTTACCATGAAATAACTCTCAATAATCTCGCTACGCTGCTTGATATTAATCCTACTTATTTATCTAAATTGTTTAAAAAAGAAGTAGGAATTCCTTTAAGTGAATATATTCAAAGGGAACGAGTAGAAGAAGCAAAAAAACTATTAACATTAACTACATATCCATTATCAGATATTTGTGCTTGGCTTAACTTTTATGATCAAAGTTATTTCACAAGAGTTTTTAAAAAAATATGTAACATGACTCCTAAGCAATATCGTGAAAAGTATACCGTGATATAGGTTCGATATCTTAACAGTTAGGTGAGATATGTGTAATACTTGGTCACATATAAATGCATCGATTCAATTTACCCCAGTATTTATGAGTAATAATATTCTTACCTCAAAAAATTTCTCTGTTTACCTTTTTAGCTTGGATGAAATGAATGTTCGAAATAAAAAAGAATCCCACGGGATTCTTTTTTTTACTTTATTTTCCTATTAAAAAATAATCATTTCGTATTTTCATTTTTTACCAACGCGTGTTATATTTGGTAGCATAAAATATTTTGTGTAAATACATCTGTCTTATGAATAGGGGAAATATAGGAGATTTTTAAGTTTGCGACTAAACAAATTAAGAGAGGAGTACCTCCCTTGATGAATGAAGGTGTACTACAGATGAACTTATATAAGCAGCTAGGAAAAAGTATCACAATTTCTTTCGCGTGAGTAGGAAGACATAGCGAATAATCGATATAAAATATGGAGAAATGTAAGCTTTATCTGTTCCTTGTAATCGAAACGGAGCCTTCCAAACGCAATCATTCGCTCCATATCATCGTAGAAATGGATGGCTAGTATTCGTATGTATCAAAGGGAAATAAGTATATATAGAACGCATTTTAAAACTTTATTATTCTCCTACAACTGTAAGTAACATGATAATTTTGTAAACAAAAAGATTGAAGTCAACTTGTATTTTAATAAAAACCTTTTTAGTAGGTGTAATATGATGAAAAGATATGAGGAGTTTGACTCTCTAAGAGGATTAGCAGCACTTCTTGTAATGATCGGGCATCATATGATGCTATTGCCTGCGTACGAAAATTATCGATATGAGTTAAATAGTCCCTTCATAGTTTATTTATTCAAGGAAACTCCTTTACGTCTTTTTTTTAGTAGCGGCAACGAATCTGTTATTCTCTTTTTTGTATTGAGTGGTTTTGTTTTGTATTTATCTATTCATAATGAGAAATTTCATTATGATACATACATAATAAAACGGATTTGCCGAATTTATATACCATATGTAGTAGCAATCAGCGTTGCTATTATTACTAAAATGCTTTTTATTCGTAATGATATGCCATATATTAGTGATTGGTTTAGTAAATCATGGACCACTACAGATACGCTAACTTTATTATTACAACATTTTGTTTTTATCGGTGAGTATAACACGGACGCATATAACAATGTTATATGGTCTCTTGTTCATGAAATGAGAATTTCGCTTGTATTTCCATTTCTGACTTTCTTTTTTATACGCAAAAGGCTCAGATATTCCTTATTGTGGTTTATTGTTTTAAGTTTTTCTTCGACTATAGGTTTGTATTTCTTTGATCCTAGTGGAAGCATAACTAGTGTTTTTTTAAGTTTTCACTACATCACTCTTTTTTTTCTGGGAGCTCTATTAGCCAAGTATCGTTCTTTGATTTTTCATTACGCCTTCAATATGAAAAAAGTGGTGAAAGTTGCATTGCTACTGATTGCGATTATTTGTTTTATGTATGAAGGAATGATTGGTGAAGTAGATTTTTTGAACAATTATATATTGAGGGACTACGTTGTCTCATTTGGGGTTTGTATAGTAATGATTATGAGTGTCGCTTCATGGACATTTAGTGCGTTATTAAGAAGAAAAGTATTTGTTTTTCTTGGAAAGATTTCTTATAGCCTTTATTTATATCATCTTATTTCTTTATTCTCAGTTATGCATTTATTTTATGATAAACTACCTACCATATTAATAGTGTTTCTTTCCTTTTCTCTTTCTTTTTTACTATCTTCATTGGGGTATCTATTTATTGAAAAACCTTGCATAAACCTTGGGCGGCATTTAACTAGGGAAGGTGAAGAAAAATATAGTCGTTCTTTATAAGATTCTTCAGTAAAATGTTTCTTATGTTTATCCCGCTATTTTTGGGCAGTAATACCACCTCAAAATTCAGCGAAAGTATTGCACAGTTCCAGTGGCTTCGCTTCTTCCTGTGAGGTAAAAAACACCTCTACGTCAGAAGTTCTATCCCCCTCACATTCTGGACGAGCTACTTTAAGAAGTTAGGTAGGGGGATGAACTGCCTGTAAAAGCTCGATTGGTCGTGCTAATAATCAGTGGGGGATGAAGAAAACTCCCACTGATTCAAGTTTCACCTTATTGCACGCCACTTTCTAAAATCGAGAATTTCTTTTTCTCACAATCTATTTCTGCCACCACGCCATAAGGTAAAATAAACTTAGGTTCGGTATGACCAAAGTTTAAGTTATAAAGAATCGGTAAATCTTCTAAACCATATTCTTTCATAACTGTTACAATTTCATGTTTATATTCTTCATAATATTTCTCGTCTTTCGGTTTGCCGAAAATGATTCCATTTGTGTTTTGTAAAATGCCTTGCGCCGCATAATTTCGTAACCAATATCTGATATAAGTTGGATCTGGTTTGTCTTCAGATGTTTCAAAGAACAGAATGATGTTTTCCCAATATTTTTTCTCAGGCCAAAGCTCTGTTCCTTTTGCGAACTCCAGTACCTCTATACAACCTCCGATTAAACGGCCTTGTACGATACCCGAGCCTTGAAGTAGTTCATATCCAGTATTTTGCTGCATGGTACGTCGTTTATTTTTGTTCGATTCAATCCATAGTAATCGTTCACTCGTCCATTCTGTAGCCGGCTCAATTTCACCAATCATTTCATTTGAAAAGAGCGTTCGATTTACCATTTCAATTGTATATGGATGCATTTCGACGTTCTCAGCAAAATCAGTCAAAATAGCTGGACCGTAAAAAGAAGAAATACCAGCTTTATGACAAAATAAATGTGGAATAGTCACATCAGAGTACCCCATAAAAACTTTTGGATTTTCACGTATGACATCAAAATCAATATAAGGAAGTAAGCGAATGCTATCTTGTCCGCCAATATTCGCAAAGATCCCTTTAATGCTTTTATCTTGAAATGCTGTCATGATATCTATCGCACGGGCCTCTGGATTCTCATAAATATAATCAGAGCCTTTCAAACTATTTGGCATAGGCACAACCACAAGACCAAACACTTCTTCTAATCTTTTTACCCCTTGTTCATAACGCCATCTTAGTTCAGGATCGCCTGCGCCTCCCCAAGAAGGACTAATTGTTGCAACGCGATCACCTGGTTGTAATCTTTCTGGTTTTCTTAACACCGTAACTCCCACCCTTATATCATTCGATTCACTATATGATTCGCATAGCTGGAAAATATAGCATATGACTTTTTTCTACATCATCAAGAAATTCCCTGCCATTCTGCTATAGAGGGGAATTCAATTGTTTGTCTTTTTTCCTATTTTTCACCTGGATTGTGGAACGGAAAAATATTATGTAATTCAAGTAACAGTCGCCCTGTCCGTTCTACATTCATTGGATTTCCGTTATGTGGTGAACATTCTTCTAGTCTCCAAGAGGGTAGCTCTTCTCCTTCATTTGGTAAATCATAATCTCCGCCGCCTGCATCTGATAGACGATATAAAATTTCATTCATAGCGGACCTAGCTATCCAGTACGCAAATAATCCAATCTTTTCAGGTGGGATGCCTGCTTGCACCATTTCTTTTATAATCAAGTTGTTTGTATCGGGTGTTGCTTGTTCATTCGCACGCTGAATCGAGTTTTGAACCCAGCTTTCATGATTATATAAATACATATCCAATATTTCTTGGAATGGCCTTAAAAAACGAAAGCTGGCAAGAATAGCTTCTTTACCTTCTATCTCATCTTTAGCCCAATGTTCAGGGTACTGTACACCGAATTCCTTTAATATTTCGGTTACATTTTCTTTCGTTGGTTCTTTTTTAAAGTCCTCTAAAAGGGGGATTAAATTATCTTTCATATAATCCATATGTTTTCTCCTTTGTCTGTATTTTCTGGTAATGCTGCATTCATTATAATATTTAAAATTAAGATTCGGTTAAAAGAGTAACAGTAATTCCTGTAAAAACTTTTGCAAATACTTGGCTGCCAAGGGAACGAGTTATCCCGCTATTTTAGGACAGTAACATTCCCACCTCAAAATTCAGCGAAAGCGATGTCTAGCTCTAGCGGCTAGAATCTCCGGTCGTTTCGCCCCCTCGGACGAGGCAAAAAGCGCCTCTCTGCCCTTGGCTTCAACGTCCTGTGATTCTGAGCGAGCCGCTTCCGCTTTTCTAAAGAAGTTAGGTGGGAGATGAACTGTCCGTAAAAGCCCGATTGGTGAGGGCTAATAATCAGTGGGGGATGGAGAAAATCCCCACTGATTCAAGTTTCACTTTATTGTTAGCTTCGTGACAATAGGGTACTACTAAATAAGAAGAAACAGCTTGTTTACATACGAATGTTAGAGTGGGGATGCCGAAAACAACCTATGGAGGGACAACAATGACTAATTTTCGGAAAAAGATGATGGGGCCAACATTAGCGGGAACGATAGTGCTAGGTTTATTAGGTGCAGGAAGCATGATGAATGATAACGAGGTAAAAGCTGAGGTGAAAAAAGCAAGGCAGCAACCCAAAAACGTAATTATGATGGTTATGGATGGGACAAGCTCTTCAGCAACAACATTGGCCCGATGGTATAAAGGTGCACCTCTTGCGCTAGATCAAATTGTATCAGGAGGGGTTCGTACTTATTCGGCGGAATCAGCTATTACGGAATCAGCGCCGGCAGCAACAGCTTTAGCGACAGGAAATAAATCAAATTCGAGCTATGTGGGCGTATTACCTTCTGTTGTGAATTCACCTGGCTTAGAACCAATCAAAGAAGAAGAAAGGTTTCGTCCAGTTGCCAACGTCTTAGAAGGCGCAGAACGTTCAGGCCGCGCAACAGGAATTATTGCTACATCAGAAATTCAGCATGCCACTCCGGCTGCTTTCTCTGCTCATCATGCGAACCGCAAAGATTTTGAAGTACTTGGTGAACAACAGGTTTATCAAAATATGGAAATTGTATTAGGCGGAGGAAAGGCAGCGCTGCAACCTGTGAGAAACAATGGAATCCGTAAAGACAACGAAGATTTAATAAAAGTGATCCAAGACAAAGGGTACGACTTTGTGGAAACGAAGGATGCCTTATTAAACTCTAAATCCGATAAAATTTGGGGCTCTTTCTCAAATACTGCACTTGCGTTTGATATGGATCGTGAAGCAACCAATCCCAAGCAGCCAACACTTTCCCAGATGACGGGGAAAGCAATTCAAACATTATCAAAAGATAAAGATGGATTCTTCTTATTTGTAGAAGGCAGTAAGCCCGATTGGGCAGCGCATGTCAATGACCCAATCGGGATGATTAGCGATATATTAGCATTTGATGCTGCAGTTGCAGAAGCGTTAAAGTTTGCAAAAAAAGATGGGAACACGATGGTCATTGCTGTAACGGACCATGGTAACAGTGGTATTTCCATCGGTAACAAAAATACCACAAAAGGATATGATACCACACCGGTATCTGCCTACATTGCTCCACTGAAAAAGGCAAAAATGACACTTGAAGGTGCTACAAATAAACTAAAAGATGATTTATCTAATGTAAAAGAGATAGCTGCACTTTATGGTTTAGGAGATTTAACTCATGATGAAAAAGCAAAGTTAAAAGCTGCACAAAAGAAAACGGATGTAGGTCCAATACTTACTAAGTTATTGGCCAACCGTGCGAACATTGGTTTTACAACGGGGGGGCATACGGGTGAAGATGTATTCTTATACTCTTACGGCCTTGGGAAGCCATATGGTTTCGTCCAAAATACAGATATTGCGAAGGTAATGGCCGAAGCAATGGGCTTTCACTTAGAAGAGTTAACAAACAAATTATTTTTAGATGCTGAATCAGCCTTTAAACAAATTGGTGCAACTGTAAAAATCGATAAAACAGATGTAGTAAACCCGGTGCTCGTAGTAAAACACAATAAAGGGAAAGCTCAATTGTTTGTTAATAAGAATATAATCCGTATCGATGGAAGAGCTTATGAGTTAGGAAGTATCGTTGTAGAGAGTAATGGGAAATTTTATATACCTGAAAAGGCAGTTCATCTATTTACAAAGCATTCTCGGTGAATTCTTTATAAATAGAATTAGCCGGGGGAGGAAACAACCTCACCCCGGCTTTTATTGTGGCTTTATTTCGGTAATGTGAATTTCACTTGTTTCCCTTTTGAAATATCTTTTGCGTCTTTATTTCTCATAGGTCCTAATTCGATCTCGAAGCTTTTGTCTTTCCAAATCTTTTCATACTGCTCCTGATCTAAGGTGAAAACCTGTAATAACTCGCCAGATGTTCCGGCTTTAATCAAATCATTATATTTATAATTCAGCAACATGCCTTCGCTTAGCGTATACTGCGCACCATCATTCACTCTTAGTGTAGAACTTAATGAAGACAACCCAATATCTTCAGGCTCTTTGTTATCGAGTTTAAATTTGACTGTCATTAAAACAATGCCATTTTTGAAATTTTTAAATCGAGGAGCTTCAACGGAATTTGGCGTAAATTTAGTGAATTGGTATCCCTCTAATGTAACATTGGTATTACCTAATTGTTCACTTTTATTAATGTTTGATTTCTCACTTAGCATTGTTTTCTCGCCCATGTTATCAACAGTTACTTTATCTTGATAAAAAGCTTTATCTGCTGTAGTCTTTTCACTACCTTGTTGATTTAAACTTAACGCAAATTTCCCCGGACTTCCGATTGGAGCATCAAATTTTCCTTTATTAGCCTGCGCTTCAGGAACCATTACTGATACCGTTGATAGCCCTAAAATTTTTGTTAAATCATCTTTACTAAATGGGTAAGCAACATAACCAGAAACGCTTTTCCCTGCTTCTACTAAATAATTATTCTTTGGAGACAATTTCTCAGTTAATTGTTCTTCTGCTGGAATTAAATCTTTATAGTTACTGTAATCCTTTGTAGCGCCTGTAAATGTTATGTTTAAAGTTGGCATATAATAAGCATCTTTATTTGAACCGTTCTTTACAGTATAGTGTGCAAGAATAACCCCACCATTTGTCTGCCTGTTAAAAGGAATATCAAAATTGGTATGAAAATCATTCAATTCAACTAATGTGTAGTTATCAAGTGACACGGAAACATCTTGTAATTTATGTAATTGCGGTTCCTTGTTTTCATAAAGAACTTTCGTTTTACCTTGTGTTTCTTTCTCCATATAGGAGATAAGCTTTGAATAATCACTTGCGTTAGCTGCCGTATCCTTCGTGTTTGTATCTTTAGATTCTTTCTCTTTTGATGTATCCGTTTTTTCTTCTTTCTTTTCTTTTTGTGTATCTTTTTTCTCTTCTTTATTTTCTTTTGTCACATTCTCTTTTTGTTCATTATTTGCTTTATCACTTTGACCACAGCCAGTTATCATAAGGGCTGCAACCATCATGACAGAAAATAAAGACATTAATTTTTTTGACATTTTTCTTCCCCCTGTTTTTTCCCTTTTAAACGTTTAATCTAGGCAATCAAATAATTGAATGTAACCCTTCCTAATCGCTTCTATGTTTTATTATAGAAAAAAGATTTACCGTTTACCAGCTTTTTCTATTTCTCTATAATGTTTAAAGAAAAATGATGTATGAGGTCCAGTTGTAATTCCCAAATCTCAATAAAAGCGGAACTGAAATGAAAGGACATAATGTAGAAAGAGAAATTAACAATTTAGGCAGTTAATTTTGGGAATAAGTTTGATGCAAAAAGGCAATATACAAAAAGCTTCTCGTGTATTTTATATATCATCCTACTATTCTAGTTTCATTTATAAACATTTGGTATAATTATACTGATATTATTAAATTTTTATATATTAAGATTTGAACGTAAAAACTTATTGCTCATGAAAGAAGAGAGGTACAAAATGATGAGTACGAAAAAAACAGTAGCGATATCCACACTAGCTTTAGCGATGATAACAGGAGCTGATACCATTAATGCTCAAGTTCCTGATACCATCAAAATACATGATTCTATCAAGCAACATGCAGAAGAGAAGTTATCCGAATTAAAGCAAGCGAAACAACAAGCAGAAGAGAGAGTATCTGAATTAAAACAGACGCAGCAAAATGTGGAAGAGAAAGTATCTGAAGCGAAACAACAAGCAGAAGAGAGAGTATCTGAGTTAAAACAGGCGAAGCAAGATGCAGAAGAGAAGGTATCTGAATTAAAACAGTCGAGGCAACATGTAGAAGAGAGAGTATCTGAATTAAAACAGACGAAGCAAGATGCAGAAGAGAAGGTATCTGAATTAAAACAGTCCGGGCAACATGTGGAAGAGAGAGTATCTGAATTAAAGCAGGTCAAACAAAACGCAGAAGAGAAATTAACTGAATTAAAACAGTCGGGGCAAAATGCAGAAGAGAAGTTATCTGAATTAAAGCAGTCGGGGCAAAATGCAGAAGAGAAATTAACTGAATTAAAACAGTCGGGGCAAAATGCAGAAGAGAAATTATCTGAGTTAAAACAGATTAAGCAAAATATAGAAAATAAATTAACTGAATTAGCACATACGAAGCAAACGATAGAAGAAAAAATATCTGAGTTAAAACAGATCAAGCAAACGATAGAAAATAAATTGATTGAATTAACAGGTACGAAGCAAAATGTAGAAAAGAAAGTAACTGAATTGAGACAGACGCAGCAAAATATAGAAAATAAATTAATTGAATTAACAGGTACGAAGCAAAATGTAGAAAAGAAAGTAACTGAATTGAAACAGACGAAGCAAAATGTAGAAAAGAAAGTATCTGAATTAGAACAGACTAACAAGGCTCTTCAAATGAAAAACGATAACAGGGAACTTCCTAACGCTGGAGGTACAGAATTCAATACAATGCCTCTAGGGGTGTTATCAATCTTAGGTGGAATGATATTAATCGTACGAAATAGAATGAAAAAGGCATTTGATTGATTATTACGAAACACCCGAAGAACTCATATTCCTATTTAAACACACACCGATCCCACCAAGATTTGATGGAGAAATTCATTATAATAAAACGGGAAAAGGAATCCGTACAAATTCAAACCGTTTTATGATAATAGCTAATAATGCTTAATCCTTGTTACATGAACAGGGGATTTAGGAAAAGCCGTTCTCCATCATTTATAGGAGAACGGCTTTTTTTGCGTGGTACCTGTGATTAGGATTTCACTAAACGAATTTATACATAAGAATATCATCTACATATTCATTATCATTCATTTTAAATTCTTTCATTTTACGGCCTTCCTCAATGAACCCCATCTTTTTGTACAAAGATATTGCGCTATGATTTGTTGAGAAAACTCCTAAACTTACTTTCTCGATGAAAGGATTTTTCTCTGCCCAGTCTAATAAAGCTTGGAGTAGCATTTTTCCAATTCCTCTTCCTCTGTAATTTTTACTAATCATTATTCCAAAGGAACCTGTATGAGACAATCGCTTTTTATTCTCGTTCATAAATACAATCCAACCAACAACTTCACCAGCTTTTTCAGCTACAATTAATGTTTCTCTTTCATTCTCCAATACGCTTTGCACCCATTCTCTTTGCTCGGATGATGTTTTTTTAAACTCTTCTGGTAATGAAATAAGAAAGTGACCTTCGGAAACAATTGATTTCTGTATGTCTAAAGTTGCTTCTGCATCTTCTATTTTTCCAGTACGAATCATGTAACTAGCAGTATCTTTTGAAATTAGCAAGGATATTCCTCCCTTATAAAATATTTTGATAATATTCTATCTTCCCTTCATAATCTCCTACCTAAACGAAAAAGCTTCATTCTTTTTAGAAGGAAGTTTTCAGTTATTGTCGTATCTATTAAGTTGTCGCTAGGGTATCAGAAACTTTGGCGATGGAAAAGGTTAGACATTTATTTGTATAGAGGAGTGGAAAGTCTATGATTCATAAAGTCGGTCAAATTATGTTGTATGTAAATAACCAAGATGAGGCAGTGAGTTTTTGGACAGAAAAAGTAGGATTTCGTGTAGTTTCTGAAGAAGATAACGGTCAAGGAATGCGATGGATTGAAATTGCTCCGGCAAAGGGTGCAGAAACAAGCATTATTTTGCACAATAAGGAATTCGTTGCGAAAATGTCACCGGGATTAAATCTTGGTGCACCTTCTTTAATGTTTTTCACGGAAAATCTCGATGCATTCCGTGGCGACCTAGTAAATAAAAATATCACAGTCGGAGAAATTGTAAATATGCCTTCCGGTAGAGTGTTTAACTTTGCGGATCATGAAGAGAATTACTTTGCTGTGATGGAGAAAAAATAAGTGATCAGGAACAGAGGTTAAAAAGGAATTCGAATGTTTCATAGAAGATAATTTGAATGAAATATTAATTTTCTCAATACAAATTATGTTGAAGTGTAGTAGAATGTAATTGGATGAGAATCCAAATGCAATTATATTATTAAAATTAAAGTGGTTATCAAGTCGGGGAAAAAGCACTCATAAGAGTGCTTTTTCTCTTTATATCATATGAAAATAAGCATCTTGAAATGAATACTTTAAAGCTAAGTATTCTCCGTACTTAGCTAATCCGACGAGTCCCCACCATCGAATGAATCATTATGGCTTGCTGAATCTGAGCCATGGCTGTCATTTCCTAAATCATGATCGATATTTGAATCTTCATGGGCACTTTTCATAGCTGCAACAACAAAAGATGTTGTCATTACCGCATTCATCCACTCTGCTTCAGCATCTTTGGTAGTGATTTCTGAATCTTTATATTGCCCTGTGTCTTTTGCCGGAGAATGTACTTTTCGTTCTTTTTCAATAGAACGACGATGATTCGTTTTCTTCCTAGAAAGCTTCATGAATACTGATAAAATTAAACATATGATGGATATGATGATGATAAACAAAATGGAGTATAAAGCTAAATTCACTATATCTGTCATATTTATACCTTCTTTCCTATCTTAAGTGATCATTCATGTTCTAAACAAAATATCATCTTAAATATTTCGATATCTATGTCATCACCGCTTATTTACTATGTAAAGTTAAACAATAACAAAAAATTCGTCACGATGAAACACCAAATATATAAACAAACAGGAATGAAATCGATTTTGAACATAATACAAAAAGCCTCAGATGTATTTATAGGTCCACATTTGAGGCTAATCCTATCTACTAATGAAGTCGATGTCTTTAGACAAATCGTTCATTTTGTCCGTTTACTATAAAACGCTTTCATCTTACTATAGTTAGTGAGAATATGCTTTCAAATATATCATAATTCAGAAGGGCATGTGTCATGTCAGTTAGGTGGAAGTGTGGATACGAATAGGCATATAAAGAATGTAACAAAACGTGTAGAGGAGAAATAAGAAATGAAAAAAATTATAAATCAACCTGAAACTCTCGTTATGGAGATGTGCAATGGAATGGTTATGGCTCATCCAGAACTGGAGTTGCTAAAGAAGTACAAGGTAATTAAGAAGAAAGAAATGAACGAAAATAAGGTCACTTTAATTAGTGGTGGCGGTAGTGGACACGAACCAGCGCATGCGGGGTTAGTCGGAAAAGGAATGCTAGATGCGGCAGTATGCGGAGATGTGTTTGCGTCTCCTTCACAAATTCAAGTATATCAAGCGATTAAAGCAACAGCTAGCAAAAAAGGTACGCTTCTTATTATTAAGAATTACAGTGGAGATATCATGAATTTTAAAAATGGTGCTCACTTAGCTACTGAAGACGGCATTCAAGTTGAATATGTCCGTGTAGATGATGATATCGCAGTAGAAGATAGTCTGTATACAGTAGGGCGCCGCGGCGTTGCGGGGGTTTTGTTAGTACACAAAATAGCTGGTGCCGCAGCGGAAGAAGGTATGGATTTAATGCAGGTGAAAGCTGTAGCAGAAAAAGCAGCGGCGAATGTTCGTACAATTGGTCTCGCATTAACTTCTTGTACGGTTCCTGCCAGTGGATCGCCTACTTTTAAACTGGGTGAAGATGAGATGGAATATGGTGTTGGTATTCATGGAGAGCCAGGTAGAAAACGTGAAAAAATTGCGACTGCAGACGAACTAGCTTTACGCATGACAAATGACCTTGTGAAGGATTTAGGGCTAGAAGACGATACTGAAATTGCTGTTTTAGTAAATGGTTTCGGCGGTACACCGCTTCAAGAACTGTATCTATTTAACAATGCCGTTACGAGAGAGTTAAGTAAAAGAAATATAAGAATTAATAGAACGTTTGTCGGCAATTACATGACAAGTATTGATATGGCTGGGGTTTCTCTAACTGTAATGAAACTAGATGATGAGCTGAAAACATTACTATCGAAAGAATGTAATACACCTGCGTTTAAGGTAGATGGGCCAATTGAGAGTGTGGAATACATTGATATTAACAGCGATGTAGAAGAGAAGCCAGTTTTCTTTGAGATGGAAACAGCGGAAGAACACGCTATTATCAAGGATGAGGTACTTACATTAAATAATATGGTTTATCTTGTAGATAAAATGAGCGAGGTTATTATTAAGAACGAAGTACCATTCTGCGAATTAGATACGCATGCAGGCGATGGTGACTTTGGAATGAGTGTCGCGAAAGGATTTAAACAATTAAAGCGTGAATGGAGCTCGATTTTAGATCAAGAATATTTAAATATTGGGATTTTCCTTGATGCGTGCTCTATGGTGATTATGGAACATTGCGGAGGAGCTTCTGGTCCCATTTGGGGCGGGGCTTTCCGTGCTGCAGGTAAGGCGATTGAAGGAAAAGTGGAATTAACAGTTGCAGAGTTTGCCGAAATGCTGGAGGCTGCACTTAAAGGGATACAGTCTATTGGTGAGCGATCTTTCGGAAGGGGAGCAGAGGTAGGAGATAAAACGCTTGTGGATGCGCTTGTACCTTGTGTAAACGCTTGGTCAGAAAGTGCTGCAGCTGGTACAGACTTTAAGACTGCTTTTGAAAAAGGAGCAGAGGCTGCTGTTAAAGGAGCAGAATATACAAAAGAAATCGTTGCTCGAATGGGCCGCGCTGGTACGGTTGGTGAAAGAAGCTTAGGTTATCCAGATGCAGGTGCTTATGCACTAGGGGTTATCTTTACAGAGCTTTCTCGTAGTTTAAAATAATGGTAGTTTGGTGTTTCTGGATACTGGAAATTCCGCGGTGTGTAGATGAATAGAGGGAAATGAGAAAGAAGCAACGTTCAATACACGTTGCTTCTTTTTCACTTTTTTTGCATGCAAGAGCAAAAGGTGTTTCGCCGTGGTATTTAATTTTCAAATTCGCTCCAGGTGCGGGAGTACAAAATTGGATGCCTAATTGGGAAAATAATGATCCTATAAATCAAGTATGAAAAGCTCTTGGTAAACAAGCTTCATATAAACAATTTGGCAATAGAATAGGCATAAACTTTTATAATTTAGAAATAATATCAGGGTCCGTAGTAATTACTAAATGAAAGAGGAGAGATCAATATGCCTACTAATAAATCAAATAATCCAAAAGAAAGCTTAGCACTTCAAAAAAATAAAAATATGGATGGATTGATTAATGCGGAAGATGCAAGTGAAGAGATTCAAGCTGCAATAGAGCCAAAGGTAAGTATGCAAGAAGGAGATAGAGTTTCAATATATTGGGGTGATGAATGGAATATAGAAGAAGGAGAAAAGAGAAAAAAATAATATAACATGTTTTTTAAATAAGGATCAAGGGTGAAAAAAGCTAATTTCAAACAACAAGAAAAGGTTTATTCAGTGGCTTTTCTTGTTGTTATTCTAAAGATCTCGCTTTTTATCCCGCATGAACTGTCTGTAAAAGTACGATTGGTGAGGGCTAATAATCAGTGGGGATGAAGAAGACCCCTACTGATTAAAGTTTCACTTTATATATTGTATTTAAATAAAATGTCGAATTTGTAAGAAATTTGAGATTTTTTGTTGATTTATATTATTTTTCATGTTAAACTCATAACAACAAAGAAAGAGTAAACAAAAACCCTTAGCGAATAAATTTTCTGAATTTTTAGTCTTATCGATCAGTTTACTCCATTTGATTTACATGTTTGAGTATTGTTTTTCCACTCTTTCTTTGTTATACCCTATAAAAGAAAGCAACTTGTTTTTATCCAAGTTGTTTTCTTTACAAAAGTTACTATAGTTTACAGGGGGGGATTTTCAACAGCTAATAGATTGGACATTTCATGTAGAGTTTACATTACAATGGCGTGGAGCCAGAAAGGGGCGAAAACCAAGAAATTTGAATGTCAGTTTTTTAATTTTAGAAAAGGAAGAATAGAAATATAGTGGACATACAATTAAAATAAGGGAATGCAGTATAGATCAGTCTATAGGCATTCCCTTTCTAATATCCTGCAATATAAAAGTTATCCCAAATTTCCACTTATGTTTTCAGGTGAAACGAATCCCCAATGATATTTGTAATGACTCCCTTTTTCCGCATATGTATTCGCTCCTAATCTGTTGACGTTTTATAGTTTTTCTTGATGATATCTCGCATGTCTCTGACAAAGAATAGAAGGAACATTATACCTATGATACCACTAATCCAAAAATATGTATTTCCGGCTGTGAATTTATTATAGAAGGTATAGGCATTCCAAATAATAAGGATTACTGAACATATAGTAGAGATTACTAATGAACCTAAACTTCTCATAATTGTCACCTCGATTCAAAATGTTATAATTTTTATATAATTATACATTTAAATAAAAGAATTTATAAGGAGATCAGGTTACATTAGTTAGGATAATTGTTAGAAAAATATGCTTAACGTTGTAAAAGCGCAGAATCCTGACGCTCCCATGCCCATCAACTTAAGAATTTAGAATTACCCCAAACGAAAAAATATGTATCATAACATATATGTTTTTTACCTGTATTTATGAATAACTTTAGATACTTACATAATAAGCATCCAAATAGGATGCTTTTATTATGAGCTAAACATGCACTTACAACTGAGTTTATTTTAATGCGTAAAGACGGTACTACAGCTGGTTTATGGAAACTAGGAAGATTCTTTGTCTTCGCCCATCCTCTTTAGAGTTGTCGCTTTGGTGAGAGCTTTTTGTTCATTTCAATAAAAGGATATTTATGGTTTTTGTTGAATGAATAGATTGGGAGAGGTGGAGAAATTATGCAATATGGAGAAATGTTGAAAGAATTAGCGGTAGGGGGAATATATATCGAAAAACAAATTTCTAATTTGTTATGCAATAATAGAAAAGAATTAACTATTTTATGCGATTCTGTAACAGAATTCGGTGAATCTGAAACAGAAAGATTTCAAGTGATAGGTAAATATGAAATGTATGTTCATAAAAATCAAGGTTACTCTTATCATGCACCATCAAAAAAGACAATGGTTTATGTTATAGAAAGGATTTAAAAGCATCCAAAACGGGTGTTTTTTTCTTTGTTATATAGAAATTATACATTAAACTAGTAAAACATTGAATGAGACGGGCATATATTAAAATTATGACACAATGCATTCATTTTTTATAATCGTATTGGGGGAGCACATTGTAGTGCTCTTTTTTATTGAACCAAATGGACATTTGAAGAGATAGTACTTACACTTCCTTCTCTTAAAATATCCTTAAATGTATCTAAATTTAAGGGTATAAAAAAATAAAATGGTATAATTTTCTAAAACAGACTAAATAAAGTTAATTTTAGAAAAGGGGTAGAGGAAAAATGTTTCAGAAATTTAAATTTTATATAATCAGCATTGTGGTCAGCTCGATATTAGGGGGAATTATCTTAGGTGCTAATTTCTTGTTCCAAAACATATACGGATTAATTGCAGGTAAAGGATTTTATTTTAATATGTGGCCTTCTGTTATTATATTTTGCATAGTGTTTATTTCTAGTTTTGCATATATGTTGAGGCAGGGACCAGATATACTTATTAATGATTAATTCTATAGTTACTTCGTTAGGCGCTACCGAGATCGGTTTAGCGTCTTATTTTTTGTTAAGGGGTGATAAAAAGGTAACAAAACAAACGAACACAATGAACGAAAATAGAGATAGTTAACAAATGTCTGTTTTTATAGTTTATAGGTGGGGATAAATATACTTTCAGTTTGTATGTATAAATTATTGTTGAATATAGATATATGTTTCTCTTTAAGAATGCTCATTCTTCTCGATTGATCTATGCATATATTTTTTATAATTTATTATCATATCGATGTTGATTTTATGTGAAATGAAAGATTGGGATTTTTTAGGAATAAAAAATACAATTAATTGTTTTGTTTAATAAATTCACATAATTCTCAAAATTTAAATCTTTGATTGTTAATATTTGTTATATAATGAAATTGTCAAATCAGTCATTAAATAGTGTCCTTTATGTTTCTGTTGAAACAGTTTGATTGTCCCGTGTATTAACCTTTTAAGTTACAACGCACATGCGTATATATGATTTTCGGTCTATCCATGAATGTATATAAATAGCTAAAAGAATGATAAAGGATTAAAATTATTTTACTTTTGTTTATTGATTCTTGTAAAAGAATCAATAAACAAAATATCATAACATAAAAAAAGAATTGCAAGCCACGTATTCTCTGAATATAATGAATATAAAATGTAACTGAATCTTTCGAAAACAAAGATGGGTGCTTTGTGAAGGTAAATTGTATAGAAAAAACATACATTTAATAGATGGATTGTTAAATTTATTTATATTTAAATACATATATTTAAATTCTGAAAATTGATTTTTCGAATTAGTTTTTAATAGTATAGAATAATATTTACGCCCGTACATTTAGTTAAGTAAGTAGTGCTTTTAACAAATATTGTAAATCTAATTAAACGATAAAGATTATAAGAAAATATTAAATTATAACACAAGCATTATTTATACCTATAAATATCTGAAAAATCAAACTAATATTCTTTTACAGCAAATACAATCAGCATGTAAGGTTTTTCCTAAAAATTTGATGAATGGTGGGAATGAAATGAAACGCAGGATATTAACAAAATGGTTTGGAATTATAAGTTTAATCATTATACTGCTAGGGGTTTCTATTCCGCAAGCAGCAGCCGAGGTAATACATCAAGAAAAGTTTCAAATGAACTGGAATTATATTAAATTCAAAGGTAATAAAGTAAAGATAAAGTCAGACTTACTAAGAACGTCATCAAAAGATGTTGCATATTGTTTATCACCTGATCTGGATTCACCTAATGGAGATGATCTTTCTGAAATTGGAAAAGAAAGTGATTTAGTATATCGTGTCTTACTTTATGGATACCCTCAAAAAACGCCGGCTGAATTAGGGGTTTCTACAAAAGAGGAAGCCTACTATGCAACTCAACTAGCTATCTGGATTGTATCTAAAAAAATTGAATTTGCCGATTCAAAGCCAGAAAACCAACAGGTATATAACCTTGTAAAACATTTGGTAGAAAAGGCTTCTAAAGGTACTGAAGTTCAGGAAATATATTTGAACGTAATACCTACTGGAAAACAAACTGTAGAGCAAAATGGGGAATTTTTTGAAACAAATTTATATACAGTTCAATCAAATTCATTATCTGGAGTATACTCAGTTCAAATGGAGGGCGCACCAGAAGGAGTTAAAATTATAAATGAGCAAGGTGAAAAAAAGAATGAATTCTCTATAGAGGAAAAATTTAAAGTGATGATTCCCAAAAACGCAACAAGTGGAAATTTCAAGATAAGAGTAAATGCAAAATTGCAGAGCTTACAAGCAGTTACCTTTGATGGCCAAAAAAGGGTTCAGAATACAACAGCTTTATTACCAAGAATGAGTGAAAAAAGCAGTACAGATATAGTAGTAAGATGGGGGTTTTTAGGGTCGTTAAAAATTATGAAGGTAGGAGAAAATAGAGAAGCTTTAAAAGGGGCAGTGTTTGAGGTTGTAAGTGAACATGGGGATTTTAGACAAGAAATCACTACAACTGAGAATGGGATTGCTACATTAAATAAACTTCCTACTGGTACATATGTTGTAAAAGAAATTCAGGCTCCAGAGGGTTATGTACTTGATCCTACAATAAAAAAAATGGAAGTAAAAACTGGCGAGATAGCAGAAATAGAAATAAAGAATCAAAAAATAACAAGTGGCCTGGAAATTAAAGAAGTGCATGCTACATATGGAAGTACTAAACAATCTTATGATATACAAAGTAAAGAGCACACAATGGAAAGTGATATTGCAAGTAAGGAAAAGCATCACCTGCCATCAACAGGAACGAAGTTTCCAACTGTCCCGTTTGTAGGACTAGGATTTGTTATTTTAGGAATCTATATATTGAAAATAGGGAAAAATCATAGTTAAAAACTATAAACAATAAGGATTTTGTTACCAATGCTTAAAGTTAAATATGTTAAGAAATGTTTTGTGAAAAAATGTAGATTATAACAATACCTATAAATGAAAACGCTTGCAATAAATGTAATTATGAAAAAACTATATGATATACCTAAGGGCATACAAGAAATAGTCTAAAATCTTACTCAAATAATAAGAAGAAAAAGGGTTCTAGTACAAATATATGAAGAAGAGTACAGATAGGAGTAGCGCCCCATCGCTATCAAGCTAACAAAATAAAATACCCCCTAAAATGAAAAAATTCGCTATTCTTTCTGTAGAATCATAGGAAAGGATGGCGTTTTTGTATGTCTATTTCTGTATTGAATAAATAATGCTACGCAGATTATTGCTATAAATAATAGTATTAAAATATTTCTTTTTTTTTGATTTATACATTTTTTTCTCTTGAAAAGTTTTATAATTAATAATAATAAGTTATTTTTTTAAAGGAGAAAATTATGGAAAGCCTATCAAGCCAATTTATGATGATGGGATCAAAATATTAGAAATAGGAATGAATCATCAAATTTTTAGTGAAAAGGAAGAATATATAATATGGTTTTAGGAGTTTCGTATTTTGATATTTTTTGCATTGTAATTATTGTCTCATTTTTTTTCACTTTTTGGAGATTGAATGTCTGGTATAACAAGAAATATAATGTTCCTAAGGTTTTTCAATGGTTTCCGAGAAGATGGGGAAAAAGAAAAGTTTCAGAGCATTTATCGCAACTAAATAAAAAGTTAGAAGCTGAAGGAAAAGGTATTTGG
>NZ_NTRO01000030.1:0-108527 GCF_002560575.1 Bacillus sp. AFS023182
GCACCGCCAGTGTCACCAGCAATTGCTTCTCCATATCCTTCTACCCATACTTTTGATCCTAGTGGAATCACTTTCGGATCAACAGCGATCATCTTCATGTTTGGATTCGCTGTTAAGTCATGACCCATTGCAGTTAATACACGGCCACCATATGTGCCGCCATTTTCGCTCGGATGAGCTGTATATGCAGTCGCTACAACTGTTAGTTCACGGCCACCAGAAGGAGCGTTTGTTTCTGCTGCTTTTACTTGTGCTACTGGTGCTTCTGCTTTAGCAGGTGCTGTAGTTTTAGCAGGCGCTTCTGCTTTAGCAGGTACAGGCGTTTCTTGTTTTTCAATAACAGGTGCTGTACCTGTTAAGAAAGGAACATGAACGTAAGCTGTTTTCCCATTATATTCGAATTGTAACCACTCATTTTGTACTTGGTTCGTTGTTTCAATCATATCGTCTTTCTTAAGCGTACCAAGAATTTCTGAGTTTGTGTTCGCTTCAGCACGTACGTTTAATACGTTTGCTGTTACGTAATAGATGCTTTTTGTGAATTCTGCATTTACGAATGCGTCTTTACCATCTAATTTGATTTTTGACCATCCGTTTTCTGTATTTGTAACATCTAGTTTATGACCATTTAATACTTTGCCTACAACTTGTGATCCAGTAGTTGGGTTCTCTCGTACATTTAATACGTCTGTTGTTACAACAGTTTCTGCTTGTGCAGAAGTAGTGAAAATCCCAAGACCAAAAACTGCTGCTGTTGCTATACCAATTAATTTTTTCATGATAGCCTCCATTGCGTTTGTTTTCGTGTCCTCATTATAGCAACAGTTTTTTTCGGAATTTGGGAAAACACACAATTACAAACCATTCGTAACAAATCATTAATACTCTGTAATATAGAAAAAAATAATAGAAAGCGGTTTTCGTTCCATGTTTTTCGGAGGTTTAGTAGATATCTCTATTATTTGTAACTCAAAGGATGTTTTTCGATTAAGATAATAATGTTGCGCAATCGTTACGACATGGTTACTAAAAGGTTACATTCCTTGAGTAATTCGTCGATATATAACTAAAATAGTTATATAAACATAAACAATTTGTTTATTTGCTCACAAAGAAGTGCTATATCCTACAAAAACAACCGCATAATTGTTACAAAAAGAAAGGGGCGCAATCCGTGCATGTGCCTTTTTTACAACTGTAACACATCATTTTTTTGGAAAAACACACTTTTCCATTCGCATCTATCTCATACCAACGGACAGTCATACTCTTCTTTTCCATTCTTAAAGGGAATAAGGAGGAAGGAACTGTCTATCAAGAGCTCAATTGGTGAAGGCTCATTTTCGCGGGGCTTAAGAAAATCACCACAAGAAATATTTCATTTTATCCAGCTATTTGTGAATAGCAATATGTGCATCTCAATATTTAGAGAAGATATCTCTATAAAAGCTTGATTGATGAGAGAAAATTATCAGTGTGGAATGAAGAAAACCCACTCACTAAAATTGTTGTTTATCCGATTTATCTCATTAACATTATGTATCGCATGGGGGATTATTCCTGAGTCTGTTATTGGAAAAGGTAGTTTAGGAAATGTAACAGCTACAATCCAAACGGCGTTAGTAAGTAAGTTTGGTTCTCTATTATTTCTGTTTCTATTTTCTTAGGTTTAGCTATCTTTTTAATCTTTTCAAAATATGGTTCAATCCGTTTAGGGAATGAGGACGATAAACCAAATTATAGTTATTTGACAGGGTTTGTGATTTTATTTAATTTGTCGCATATTGTCGGATATTTGCTGTAATGTGTAAACTATTGATATATTGACAAACATAATCCAAATTTGTGTCAAAAATTTGTCGGAAATGTGTTGTCACTTTTCCGTATATGTGCTATATTATTTCTTGTAAGCGATTTCAAATGGTTTTTAAGCGTATTCAAGGGGGACAACTAGAATAATGAAGCGTTACGAAAGAAAGTGGAAGCATATTTGTTTGAAACGTGTGGCACATCGTAGTGTTCAAGCAAACACGGAACCAAAGACTGAGGTATCTAAAGAACAACAAGAGAAGCAATTGGTTTTACAAAAATAGCAGTCACTTTTTCGTATATAAATGAAAGTAGATCGTTCGTTGGGGGATGGACGTGAAAATTGCTTTCGACTAAGGGGTATTGTCCGATATATAGATTTTATAGTAAAAATAAGCACAGAGCATACGGCGCTCTGTGCTTATTTTTTTAATCAAACGTTTGTTTAATTTCATTCTAGCCGCATGCGCTTTTATTGATATCCAGCTCCAGCGGCTAGAACAGTCGGTCGTTTCACTCCTTCACCTGAGGCAAAGAGCGCCTCTGATTCAGGAGTTCCAACGCCCTCCTGTTCTGAACGAGCCGCTTCCGCTTTTATTTTTTAAACCGTACTGTTTTGTCCCATCCGATAATTTGTTTTTTACCTTTAGCACGCAAGTATAGGATGAGGCTTCTGATAAATAAGTACGTAAAGAGCTGGGCGTATGTGAAATACATGATGATGCTGATAAAAATGTTTAGCGGTGTGAATGTGTTTTCGACACTTTGTGCACTAAAGAGCTGCGAGGTGTACGTAATGTAGGCGACGTACCACGTAAATAGCAGCGGGATTGCATAGTTGATTTGAAACAGGCCTAGTAGACCGATGATCAACCATACATTTGAAATGATTAAGAATAGCCAAAAGACAATGTATACTAATACTTGCTGCAGTGAATGAACGAGTAGTTTTCCTTTAAAGAAGCTGAAGGAGGAAAACATCTTTTCTAAAATGTATAAGTTTCCTTGGAGCCAGCGCGTTCGTTGTTTAATTAGGATGTTTAAATGTTCAGGTTCTTGTTCCCATGTAATGGATTCCGGTACGATTGGTAATAGATAGCCTTTTTGTGTAATTCGTAATGTGAGTTCTGCATCCTCCGCAATGGCATAAGGGTCATAGCCGCCAAGTTCTTCAAGTGCAGAGCGGCGAAGGAGCATGTTTGTTCCTGTTAATGAGCCGGTTTGGAATAGGAGCCAACGGCCAGATTGCATGAGTAGCTGGAAGATTTGAAACTCAAGAGAAATCATCCTTGTAAGCCAATTTCGTTTTTCATTAACAGTACGCACATGGCCGACAGCACCGACAGCATCTTTTGTCGTTTCTGCGTATTCAACAAGCATGCGAAGAGCATGAGGTTCTGGCTGATTATCGGCATCGTATACACAAAAGTATTTTCCATTTGATATGCTAAGTCCATAGTTTAATACGCGTGATTTTCCTTTCGGTTCCCCAGGTGGTACGCGAATATGCCTTATATGAGCATATGCCTTATCGTATTCATCGCTAATTTCTCCGGTTTCATCTTTGGAATTGTCATTTAATAAATAAATCGTAAGTTTTCCGGGATATTCAATATTTGCCATCGCGGCTAACGTATCCATAATAACAACGCCTTCATTATGAGCAGGAATCAGAATATCTACGCTTGGATAATGTTCTAATGTACGATCCTTTAATTTACGCTGTCGATGAATAAGGCCAGCGATTGTTAGTAAGGAATAGTAGACGAGTAAGCCTGAAAATAAGAAGGCTGTAAAAATAAGTACATATTTAATAGAAAAAATAGTACTAATCCAAAAAACAAGCAGACAAAATAGAAGAAATAACAGAAGAAGAATAAGGGTCATCATATTGTTAATCCCTTCCCTCCAAGCTGTTCTTGTTTTATTTTGATTTTTGAAATAGCCTCTTCTGTGAACCATTCTTCCCATTTATGTTCAAGACGCTTCAGGACGATATTTACACCAACTTCATTTATATTTTGAAGTAAAATGACCAATGTATTATCATCATATTTTCCAACTAAATCAAAATCACTTAGCACTGTATCGAGTAGGAGGGAGGCAACGTGATCCATGACGCTTTGTCGCGTATAGCTACTAAAAGAGGAAAACGAAAAGTAGATGAGCATTCCCGTTTCACTACGTCTTTTCATAGCAGTTTCGAGCAATAAACCACGTTTTTCAAATTCTTGTCTTGTTAATAGCTTTGTCTCTCCAATGTATTGTTCGAGCTTTTGAACTTGCTTTCGCAGGCGTTTATTTTCATTCACGAGTTTTTTTAACATATAGGTCGATATATAAATAAGAAAGAAATTTGCGGTTGTTAGGAAATGAGCAATGATATAGGAAAATTGTGTGGAAGTACTCCATAAATATAACCATGCTTCATAAAATAAATAGAAGACGGAGAGGAGAGTGCCGGCAATAAATAAAATAAAAGCGAATTTATTTGAAATGAATAGAAATAGTAAGTTGATGAGTACATAAATAATTGTGAAGAAAAAAGCATAAGGATAGGAGTTTGTATGGATTGTGGTGAAATAGAATAAAATTTGAGCCATCCATAACAGTATGATTTGATTGGGAGTTTTCTTCATTAGTGTACCTCCTAACAAATAGGTTGTTATATGTAATATGTGCTAGAAGGGGGAGGATGCATTCATAAAAAAGCTGACCCGAAGTTCGGATCAGCTCTTGTATTATTTAAAGGAACATCATACCTGCAACTGCTGCATTTAAGAAGTTCGCTAGAGTACCAGCGATTACTGCTTTAATCCCTAACTGTGCAATTTGCTTACGGCGAGAAGGAGCAAGTGTCCCTGTTACACCTAATTGGATTGCGATAGAAGAGAAGTTTGCAAAGCCACAGATTGCAAATGTCAAGATCATATTTGTTTTATCAGACAGCTCTGCCATGTGTGGACCTAAGTTTGCATAAGCAACGAATTCGTTGATTGCAAGTTTTTGTCCGATAAAGCCAGCTGCTTGTATAGCTTCGTTTGGTGAAACACCGATTAGAACAGCAAATGGAGATAGAAGATATCCCAAGATTAAATCAAGGCTAAGTTTAATATCGAACCAAGATCCAATCCATCCTAGTAGGCCGTTTAATACAGCGATTAACGCGATGAATGCCATTAACATTGCTGCCACGTTAATAACAAGCTGCATTCCTTCCGAAGCTCCGCGTGCAGCTGCATCGATAACGTTAGCATCTTCACGTTCTGTAGAAAGTTGAACATTGTTATCTGGTGTTTCTGTTTCTGGCATAATTAATTTTGCAATTAATAAGCTTGATGGTGCTGCCATGATTGCAGCTGCTAATAAATGCTCTAACGGAATTCCCATCGCTGCATAACCAACAAGAACAGAGCCAGCAACCGCTGTCATACCGCTTACCATAATGGCAAAGAATTCACTGTTTGTTAAACGTGCTAAGTACGGTTTAATTAAAATTGGTGCTTCTGTTTGTCCTAAGAAAACAGTCGTTACTGCATTTAAACTTTCTGCCTTAGAAGTTCCAAGAAGTTTACTTAATGCCCCACCAATAATACTAACGAACCATTGCATAATACCTAAATAATATAATATTGCTACTAAAGAACTAATAAATACAATTGGAAGTAGTGCTTGAATTACGAAGACGAATCCCCAAGGGCCATCTTTATCTAATAAGTTACCAGAGACGAATTTAATTCCCTCATAAGAAAAATTGATTAAACCTTGAACACCGTCAGAAGCAATTTTTAAACCTGCTTTTCCAGCATCCCATCGTAACACGATGAAAGAAAACGTAATTTGTAATGCTAGCGCGATTAAAATTGTGCGCCAATTTATAGCTTTGCGGTTGGAAGATAGTAAAAAAGCAACTGCTAAAATTCCAATCACACCGCCAATTCCCCATAAAACATTCATGCAGTGTAGTCTCCTCTCTCATAGTAAAAAAGTATAATTAACAGATATACTTATACGAAAATAGCATCTTAAGTAACTTATCACACAGGACATCAGAGGTCAAACGTCTACCGAAAAGTTTAAATAGAAAGAAGATTTTGTTAAAAAACACATATCTATCCTAAAATAAAGAATTTGGTTATGTTAAAAAAAATGCATCATTATTGTGACGTTTTAGAATGTTTTCGTAGAATGTAGTGTATGAAATGAGAAGAAGGCTGCACATTTAAAATCTATAAAACTAAAAAAGAGCCTTCTAGTATTCTAGAAGACTCTGAAACTATGACTTAAGGTGCTTTTGTATATCCTAAGAGGTGGCTGCTCCAATAAGAATTATTTACTGAAACAATTTTTACGCCGTTGTCGCCAGCTTGAATGAATGATCCACCACCAAGGTAAATACCCATATGCGAAGGACCCGGCTTATAAGTGTTTTGGAAATAAATTAAGTCACCTGGTTGTGGATTTGAAGTCTTTGGTAAGCTACTCCAATATCCTGCAACGCTTTGACGGCTAATGTTATGACCGAATTTGTTATATACGTGGAAAATGTAACCACTACAGTCAACGCCATTAGCAGAAGTACCGCCCCATACATATGGTACACCTTGCATGGATTTTGCATATGCAAGGATAGAAGACATATCGCCACTTGTGTTACCTGTATTGTTATTATTATTGTTATTTTGGTTGTTATTGTTGTTAGGCTTATTGTTTACAGCGCCACCAACTGGTGTTTTAGATAGGTAGCGAGTTCCTACATAGCCAGTGCGACCGTTGTAGTTAATTTTGCTCCAGCCGTAATGTTCAGAAATAACTTGCACTTTTTGGCCTTGTGGAAGAGCACCAATTACGCTGTAATTTGTACCTTCGCCGCTACGTACATTTAATGCGGCTACGTTAATGTAGTATTCGCCAACAGTTGTTTGTGGTTGCTGTGGTTTTTCGGGTGTAGTTGTGCCGCCTTTAACGAATGTCACATACTTGCTGCTCACATAACCCGTTTTACCGTGATGATTGATTTTGAACCAGCCATTCTCTGCGCCAATTACGTTTAATGTTTGCCCATTTAATACGCCACCAAGCACACCATGGTATTCAGCTGGACCTGTACGAACACGTAAAGATGTTGCGTTAACAACGTAAGTACCATCAGTTCGAACAGTTGTATTGTTATTTTCTTGCTCATTGTTACCTTGGTTAGTATTGTTACTAGAACCGCCTTTTGTTACGTAGTTTTTGCTAATATATGCTGTTTGTCCTGCGTAGTTAATTTTGAGCCAATCTTGAACTTCGCCAACAACTTGTACAACTTGTCCTTTATGAACAGATCCTAAAACTGTATGAGAAATACTAGGGCCTGTACGAACACGAAGGGAAGATACGCTTACAGTATAATTTCCGTTTGTAGGTTTAACCGCTGTTCCATTATTTGAAGAAGCGCCAGATACAAATTCTCCGCTTACATAACCTGTTTTACCATTATGGCTAATTTTAACCCAACCATTTTCTTCACCGATTACGTTTAATGTTTGTCCCTCGTATACACGTCCCATAATAGAACTAGAAGGATCTGGGCTTGTGCGAACACGTAATACGTCAGCAGTAACTTTGTTTTTACCACCTGTGCTTACGTTTGGTTTTGCACCATTTTTGGATACAAATTCTCCGCTTACATAACCTGTTTTACCATTATGGCTAATTTTAACCCAACCGTTTTCTTCACCGATTACGTTTAATGTTTGTCCCTCGTATACGCGAGAGATGATGTCGTGAGAAGTACTGGACCCTGAGCGCACGTGTAGTACGTCAGCAGTTACTGTGTAGTTTGAATTGTTTTGTGGTGCAGCTTGAACAGCTTGTGCAGCAGGTTTCTGAGTGTTTTCAGGGGCAGCTTGAACGCTATCTAATGTCGGGGCTGCGCCTCCCGCTACAGACACTGCCGCAAGACCGGCAAGATATTTTTTCATGTTTTGTCGATTCCTTTCTGTCTGTGATATAGTGATGAAATATTTACCAACTGTTAAAAATTCTAAAAGGCATGTCGATTACTGTCAAGGTTTATGCGGGAATCTGAATATGTCAAAAGTATTACAAAAAAAATCAAGGTGTATTCTTCACCTTGATTTTAAATGAAAACACATATATTAATGTATAGTTAATATGACATCGTCCGTGTTTAAGGTAATGAGATGTTAGAAGTTGAAAAGCTCTGCATAAATGTTTTTTGTAGTAATTTGGTAATTCGTCCAACTTGGCCATCTTGGATAGCAGTTCCATCAAGATGCGTCATAGGCAAAACTTCTACAGTTGTTCCTGTGAAGAAGCATTCGTCAGCATTATAGACATCACGAATGCTGAATAGTCCTTCTTGTACAGGAAGTTGTAGTTTGTTTGCTAAAGAGAGAATGTATTGGCGGACAATCCCGTTTAAGATTAAATGGTTGGCAGGGTGTGTATAAAGAATCCCTTTTTTTACTAGGAAAAAATTCGAGCAACTACCCTCTGTAACAATTCCATTACGCACGAGAAGGGCTTCTTTACACCCTTTACGTTCTGCTTTTGTGGCAGCCAGTATATTTGGCAATAAATTTAAGGATTTAATGTCACAGCGGAGCCAACGTGTATCAGGTTCTGAGATAGCACGTACTCCATATTCAATCCATAAAGCGGGTCGTTCTTTTTTGGAGATATAAGCATAGATTGTTGGGGTTACATCAAAAGAAAATGTGTGTACACGATGTTGTACTCCTCGAGAAACTTGTAAGTAGATCGTACCATCTTCTTGGAATGTATTATTTTCAAGTAATTTGTAAAGCAAGGTAATAAGTTCTGCTTTAGAGAAAGGTAATGTTAATTCTATTTCATCCATTGAACGGTATAATCTTGTTAAATGTGGGTCTAATAAATGAATGTTTCCTTTGTAAATACGAATTACTTCATAGACCCCATCTCCAAATTGTAAGCCGCGTTCTTCTAATTGTATGTACGGCTCTGTTTTATTTGTATCAATAATTTGATCATTCCATAATACAAATCTTTCGTACGCCATTTTACTTCCCATCCTTTCTTAATTGTTTGAATGATGAGTGGTGAATCGTTTGTAGGTGATAGTTGTAATAAAACGATTGGTGAGGATATTCCATTAGCGGAAGATGAAAAAATGATAGAATTTCCACCTTAATGCATTTCGCATATATCAATTCGTAAATGAGAAATAAGAATCCTGCTTTTTAGAAATAAAAAAAGCGACATTCATATAGAATGTCGCATAAGGAGGGTAGCTCATTTCATAGGGATATTGTCTTGGCATAGCCTAGAAAGGTAAATGGTAAACCGATCGATCGGCTTTACTAAGACAATGAGTGTTACTTCAAAGTAACACCAAAGGCATTGTTACACAAATGATTCTGTTACTCCCTCAAGGGGACTTTTCACAAAGCTGTGAAATGATAGGCGGGGGATAGGCAGAACATTGTTTACAAGTTTTATTATAGAGATGTATTATGAATTTTATGTAAATATTTGGTGAAGATTGTGTAATTTTATCATACAAATGTAGAAAAAAGACGCTGAGATTACTCAGCGTCTTTTTTGTCTTCTTTAATAGCCGTTTTTACTTCGCCTGTTTTAATTTTGTTACTTTCAGAGAAGCGGAGTAGGTCGCCCTCAATGAGTTTATCAGACATGCGCAGTTCATTTTGTGCACGATCAATCATTGCTTGAGCTTCTTCTTTTGGTACTTCTACAACTTCGCCTGTCATGCGATCATAGAATGTATTGTTTGTGTACATATATTTTTCTGTTATAAAGCTTCCATCGCGAAGAACAACGAATGATTTATAATCTGGTGAGAATACATCATGACCAAAGCTAATGTCATTGCTTGAATCAACACCAAGTAAGTTTAGAATTGTTGGTTTAATATCAATTTCACCTGTTGGTTTTGAAATTGTTTTACCTTCTTTTTGACCTGGAACATGAATGTACATCGGTGTACGTTGTAAGTTCATATGATCAAATGTTGTAATTTCTTCTTTGCCTAAGAATTGTGCCATTGCGCGGTTATGGTTTTCAGAAATACCGTAATGGTCACCGTAGAAGACGATAACAGAGTTATCATATAGCCCTTCTGCTTTTAGGCGTTCAATAAAGTTTTTCAGTGCTTCATCCAAGTAACGAGCTGTTACCATGTAACGGTCAAACACTCCGTCACCAGAGTTGTAAGGTTCGATTAATTTTGTGCTATCGTCATACGTAAATGGATAGTGGTTGGTTAAACTAAGGAAGCGAGTATAGAATGGCTTCTTCACTTGTTTTAACATATCCACTGATTGATCAAAATACTCGATATCTTTTAATCCCCAGTTTAACTTTGTTTCTGGTGTGATTTTGTAGTCAAGCTCATTATAGTAACGATCGTAACCAAGTGCAGGATACATGATGTTACGGTTCCAGAATGTTGCGTTGTTTGCGTGGAATACAGCTGTGTAATACCCTTGCTGACGCAGAATTTCTGGTGTTGCAGTATATTCGTTATTACCATGTGTAAAGAATACAGCACCGCGGTCTAACGGATATAGAGATGTATCTACTAAGAATTCAGCATCCGATGTTTTCCCTTGTCCAGTTTGATGGAAGAAGTTATCGAAGTAATAACTTTCCTTTGCAAATTGGTTTAAGAATGGTGTAACTTCTTGACCATTTACTTGTGCACCAATTAAGAATGTTTGCAAGGATTCAAGAGAAACGACGATTACGTTTTTCCCTTTCGCAGCACCAAACATATTTGGATCCGGTTTCGTTTTGTTTGTTTTCACATAGTTTTCTGCTTCTTGTAATTTGCTACCATCAGCAAATGCCTTTTGTGAACTTGATTTTGCTTGTAAGCCAAGATCGTATAATTGGTGAGTATATAAACCTAAGTTTTTTACAAGCATAACGCGGTCAAATGAACGTGTTAATAGTTCTGGACGCTCAGTTTCTGCAAGACCTAAGTTTGCAAAGAAAACAGCGATCGTTGATACGAAGTATAAAGAACGCATTGGACGTGATACGCGCTCAGTTCTTGCAAAGTTCTTCTTTTTCTTTAATAGAACAGAGAAGATGATAATATCAGCAAATGCAACGATGATTTTGTAATTAAATAGTTCTTTCACACTAGAACCGAGCTGTCCGAAGTTGGATGTTTGCCCAAGTACCGGTAAAGTAACGAAGTCATTGTAGAACCCGTAGAACATTACGTTACCAACAAGAACGATTGTTAAAATAAAATCAATTCCAAGTGCTATATAATTACGTTTCTTTCCTTTTGCGAATAATGCAAGACCCACAAGCAGTAATGATGCTGCTAATGGACTAATGAATAAGATAAATTCTTGCATGAAAGATTCAAGTTTCAAATCAAAACTTGTACGCGTTATGATGTAAGTTTTTAGCCATACAGCCAAAGCAACGAACAAAGTAAAGCGCACATTAAGAAATTGTGACTTTAAAGATTCCTTCATCCATTTCCACCCTTTCTCTATCAGGCTTGGTCGATTTTTGAGCGAAAAGTGCTAAAATAAAAAATACATAGTTTTCTTGGCCATGAGTAGAGGTTTCTATATCTCTCATATACGACTTTAACTATGCATACCCTTTTGGTTTCCTGCCATTTTGTTTGTTGATACATAAGTATAACGTCATTTTTGTATTATACAACAAAATTCAATTCTTAGAAACACTATAACATTTTACATTTTTTGTATTTTTTATTGTTGCTGCCAGAGAAAACTTTAACATTGGTTTATATGCTCGTCAACTAGAAAATATAACAAAGATAATAAAGAATAGTAAGAGAAATAGAACATTATATATTGAGAAATATTGAAATCCACTTTCTTTTTAGAGAGGAGAGAGCATCCGCCTGAGCATAGAAGCGGTTCAGCCCGATGCCAAGTTTAAAACAAAATGAGGGAAAGAGAGTAGGTTTCCTTTTGTTTTCATAGCTGTGGTTTATATGTTAAAAACCTTACTAAAGTTAGAATTAATAGAGGAAAATAATTACGAACACTTGTTCTTTTTGCTATTGTCTGTTACAATAAGTTTTCATGGATCGGTTATGTGTATATTTGATGAACTTTTTATTGACTAATGAGGCTGTTTTTCTTTTTGAAGGTGTATTTACTTTTTGCGTATAATAAAAAAACAAAACATGGGGGCCTTTATATGGAACGGAAATTTTCAGTTGAAGCGTTTTGGAATAAAGTGAAACATGTAGCGAAACAAGCGGGACAATCGGTTATTTATGCGAGCTTATTGCTGTTTTACGTTATGCAAAGACCGGATGTTCCGAAGCGAGTAAAGGCAATTATTATTGGAGCACTTGCTTACTTTATTGCGCCGATTGATGCGATTCCGGACTTTTTCGCTGGAATTGGTTATACGGATGATTTAGGTGCTTTAATAGCTGCACTTTTGCAAGCATCTATGTATGTAAATGAAGATGTAAAAGAAAAAGCACGGATAAAGTTAGTGGATTGGTTTGGTTCGGATATAGACACATCGTTTATCGATCAAAAGTTAGATCAGTAAGTGAGGAAGTGTACTATGCCATCAGGAAAAACACATACGAAAATAAACTTACTTTCTCTTCCGATCGTTTTGTTTATGCTTGTTTCGTATGGACTAACAAATTTTGATTTTTTACTCACTTTTGCCATAGGATTTTTAATTGGCACGTTTTTCTTAACACCAGATTTGGATATTCATAGTAGCGCCTATAATAAATGGGGGTTGCTTCGTATTTTTTGGTATCCGTATCAATGTGTGATGCCACATCGTTCTTTTTTGACGCACACGCTAGTAATCGGGGATCTTATTCGTATATTGTATATGCTTCTCGTCTTTTCTCCATTCCTATACATATTAAATAAAACGGTATTAGACGGAAGGTTGCTCGAGATTGCAAAGGAATATGATGTTGCTTTAACAACATTTGTAATTGGAGTCATTGCTGCGAGTGCACTTCATATTATAGCGGATCGATTGAACACGCGCCGGAAAAGGCTTATAGGGCGAAAGAAGAGAAAACGAAGGAGGTAAGGCACTTGCAAATTGCGAGTGTTTTTTCTTTTTTATTATGTAGAACGGAATATAAGACTTTTAATCAAACGTTTGTTTAAAGTGAAATGCATTGATATGATATTCTTTTTTTGCATTAATCAAACGTTTGTTTAAAAAATGAAGGAAGAATGAAACTTACTTTTTTTCCTATTTATAAACGTGTAACGAAACGGAAAATAATCAGAAAAATCTTTTTTAAAAGAAAATGATATGGTAAAGTATAAATATAGTTAATGAAAACGTTTTCTGAAAACGTTTTTTATTTTAGGCTTAAAGGTATGATGACCAGGTAGTCTATTGATAGGACTATAAGAATTTTAAAACAGGGGATTACAGAAGGGGAGAGGACAATGGGCACATGGACACAAGTTTACGATCCGTTCGGTAACATTTGGATTTCTGCAGCGGTAGCACTTATTCCAATTATCTTTTTTTTCTTGGCTTTAGCAGTTTTTCGTATGAAGGGTTATGTGGCAGGATTTATTACGGTTGTATTGACAATTCTAGTTGCGCTATTTGCGTATAAAATGCCGTTTACAATGGCGATGGCTGCAACCGGATATGGATTTTTATATGGATTATGGCCAATTGCATGGATTATTGTAATGTCGGTATTTTTATATAAAATTTCAGTAAAAACAGGACAATTTGATATCATCCGTGCATCCGTACTATCGATTACAAATGATCATCGTTTACTTGTTATTTTAATTGGTTTTTCATTTGGTGCATTTTTAGAAGGGGCAGCAGGATTTGGCGCACCGGTAGCAATTACGGCAGCACTTCTTGCTGGTCTTGGTTTAAATCCGCTATATGCAGCTGGACTGTGCTTAATTGCCAATACAGCACCAGTAGCGTTTGGAGCAATGGGGATTCCGATTACAGTTGCGGGGCAAGTAACGGGTATTGATCCTCACAAAATCGGCCAAATGGCTGGGCACCAATTACCATTCTTATCACTATTTGTTCCATTCTTTATCGTATTTTTAATGGATGGCTTCAAAGGTATAAAACAAACATGGCCTGCGTTATTTGTAGCAGGTAGTTCATTTGCAATTACACAATTTATTACAGCAACGTTTTTAGGGCCAGAACTTCCGGATATTACATCAGCGCTTGTGAGTTTAATATGTTTATCGTTATTCCTAAAAGTATGGCAGCCGAAAGAAATCTATCAATCTAATCAAGAAAATAATGAAGTGGCAGCAGCAATGACAGTTGCATCTATGCCGAAATTAACAGCAGGAAAAGTTGTAAAAGCTTGGTCACCATTTATTATTTTGACAGTGATGGTAGTTATTTGGAGTCAAAGTTTCTTCAAAGCATTATTTGCTCCAGGTGGGGCATTAGAAAGTCTTGTCTTTAAGTTCCAAATTCCAGGTCTGCACAATTTAGTAATGAAAGCAGAGCCAATTGTAAATAAACCAACACCCTATGAGGCGATATTAAAGCTTGATATCTTGTCAGCAACAGGAACAGCGATTTTAATTGCATGTATTATTTCTATCCTTGTACTAAAAATGAGTGCAAAACAGGCTGTAGAAACATTTGCAGAAACATTACAAGAATTAAAGATGCCGATTCTATCTATCGGTTTAGTATTAGGATTCGCATTCATCGCAAACTATTCTGGTTTATCGTCAACACTTGCGTTAGCGTTAGCGGGAACAGGTGGATTATTCCCGTTCTTCTCACCATTCCTTGGTTGGCTAGGTGTATTCTTAACAGGATCAGATACATCAGCAAATGCACTATTCTCCAACTTACAAGCGATTACAGCGCAGCAAGTTGGTGTAAAAGAAGTACTGCTTGTTGCGGCAAATACAACAGGTGGTGTAACGGGTAAAATGATTTCTCCGCAATCGATTGCAATCGCGTGTGCAGCAGTAGGACTTGCTGGAAAAGAATCTGATTTATTCCGCTTTACAGTAAAACATAGTCTATTCTTTGTAGTGATTGTTGGGATTATGACATATGTACAAGCCTACTATTTAACGTGGATGATACCGTAAGCTTTTAGGTGGGTATAAGCCGTCAACTTAACACAAACAAGCCAGGTGCTGAAAGCACCTGGCTTGTTTCATAATCTTAACTAAATGGTTACGCTGAGAGACTATTCATCCTCGGATAAACACTCTCCCAAGTTTATTAACTCCCCTATAAATAAGTATGCTGATAAAAAGAATAAAATTTAAAAAGAATTCGTCGCCCGCGTCCTCATCTTTCCAGTGAACTTCAAACAGCCAACCGATTCCGTAATTGGCAACAACCCAGATAGAAAATAATGTCCAGAAGCGCATCCAACTGCCCCCAAACAGAGCAGAAAAAAAGGCCATAATTGACGTGCCTCCAAACCAAAAGACAAAAATAATACATATTGCGCAAAATATAAACCTGAAGATAGACCCAAAACACCCCATTATAATTTCACTCCTGATCTAAACTATACTTGATATATGTGCATAAATAATATGACTAATTTTTTATGTGTTTTGACTTTAACTGAATTGTTCTTATAAATAAAATATATAAAAATAGTAATTTTTAGAAAATTATAACACGAAACCGTATTATAATCCGTGTAATAAGTAGAAATCTCTATTAATTGTAGACGGATGGTATGATTTTATTTGAACATGAATAAGTTTTGGCTCCCACCTCAAAATTTAGTGGAAACAAAGAAGCTAGGTGATAGATCAACTGCCCATAAGAACCCGATTGGTGAGGGCTAATAATCATTGGTTCTATCAGGTATATCGATTGGCAGACAAAAAAACGATAGATAAAAATTGCAACTCATGCCTTTGCATTTTTCTGATTATCGTGTATGATGGGAAAGTATTGAAAATTAAATCAGTGATAAACTAGGGGTGCCTAAGTAATGCTTAGGCTGAGAGAGAAGCGCGATAACTTCTTAACCCTTTGGACCTGATCTGGCTCGTACCAGCGTAGGGAAGTTAACGGCTTTACATAACTATGTCTTTATGAGCCAGGTCCTTGTTTTACTATGGACCTGGCTCTTTTTATTTTGGCATGCGCTGGCCACTAGTTCTTGTCCTTGTCACAAGTAAGGCGAAAGCGGCTCGTTCAGAATGGGAGGGGGATGGAGCTTCAGCCGAAGAGGTGTGTTTTACCTCAGTTGAAGAAACGAAGCCAACGATCATTCTAGCCACTCAAGCTGGATCTTAAGTAAAGCGAAAGCGGCGAAACGTCGCTGAAGTGAGAATCGAGTTGCACAGAAATTGGCTCAAGATTCGGTGCAAGTTAGATTTGCCTGAAATGATAAAGGGGAGGAAACACAAATTATGAAGCAATCTGTTTCAGCTGAACAAATTGAATTGAAGTCGAGTTTACCAGGGAGTAAGAAAGTTTATGTTGATGGGCCGCATGAAGGTATGAAAGTACCAATGCGTGAGATTGAACAAAGTGATACAAACGGTGTACCAAATCCACCAATTCGTGTTTATGATACGAGTGGTCCGTACACAGACCCTAAGTACAAAGTAGAGCTAGAGAAAGGAATTCCATCGCCTCGCCGTCGCTGGATTGTTGAGCGCGGAGAAGTGGAAGAGTATGAAGGACGAGAAATTAAGCCGGAAGATGATGGTGTGAAAGTTGCATCTAATCATACATCTGTGTTCCCGCAAATGGATCGTAAACCACTTCGCGCAAAAAAAGGAGCAAATGTAACGCAAATGCATTATGCTCGTAAGGGGATCATCACATCTGAGATGGAATATGTTGCGATTCGTGAAGGGGTAGAGCCTGAATTTGTACGTAAAGAGATTGCAGAAGGACGCGCTATTTTACCAGCAAACATTAACCACCCAGAAGCAGAACCGATGATTATTGGCCGCAATTTCCATGTGAAGGTAAATGCGAATATCGGAAACTCTGCTGTCTCTTCTTCCATTGCAGAAGAAGTAGAGAAGATGACATGGGCAACTCGCTGGGGCGCAGATACCATTATGGATTTATCAACAGGGAAAAACATTCATACAACTCGTGAATGGATTATTCGTAACGCTCCTGTACCGGTTGGAACAGTACCAATTTATCAAGCGCTAGAAAAAGTAAATGGAATTGCTGAAGATTTAACGTGGGAAGTATATCGTGATACGTTAATTGAACAAGCGGAGCAAGGTGTGGATTACTTTACAATTCATGCAGGTGTACTGCTTCGTTACATTCCAATCACTGCAAAACGTACGACAGGAATTGTTTCACGCGGTGGGTCCATTATGGCGCAGTGGTGTTTATTCCATCATAAAGAAAACTTCTTATACACTCATTTTGAAGAGATTTGTGAAATTATGAAACAATATGATGTTTCTTTCTCTTTAGGAGATGGATTACGTCCTGGTTCGATTGCAGATGCAAATGATGAGGCGCAATTTTCTGAGCTTGAAACGCTTGGTGAGTTAACAAAAATTGCTTGGAAGCATGATGTTCAAGTTATGATTGAAGGGCCAGGTCATGTACCCATGCACTTAATTAAAGAAAACATGGATAAAGAGCTTGAGATTTGCCAAGGTGCACCGTTCTATACACTCGGACCTTTAACAACGGATATTGCACCTGGTTATGACCATATTACATCTGCGATTGGTGCAGCAATGATTGGTTGGTTTGGCACAGCAATGCTTTGCTATGTGACACCGAAAGAGCATTTAGGTTTGCCGAACAGAGATGATGTTCGTGAAGGGGTTATTACGTATAAAATTGCGGCGCATGCGGCTGACCTTGCGAAAGGACACAAAACAGCGCAGCAGCGTGATGATGCACTTTCAAAAGCTCGTTTTGAATTCCGCTGGCGTGATCAATTTAACTTATCTTTAGATCCCGAACGCGCAATGGATTTTCACGATGAAACATTACCAGCAGAAGGGGCAAAAACAGCTCATTTCTGTTCGATGTGTGGTCCGAAGTTCTGTAGTATGAGAATTTCACATGACATTCGTGAGTATGCAAAAGAAAATGATTTAGAAACAACAGAAGCAATTGAAAAAGGTATGAAAGAGAAAGCGGAAGAATTTAAAGAAGCGGGTAGTCACTTATATCAATAATTGAATTTGAGATGAGGCTAAGAGTGCCCGCGGATAGCGGGAGATATGTATGATTTCCGAGCACCTTTTTACTTGATTGATCACGTGTACCTAATTTAAATATAGAAGAAGCCTCTTTTGCTAAGACGGTAGCAAAGGAGGCTATTATTTTTTAGAGGGAGAAGAAAAGTTGTACCCAGTAGAATAAGAGGAATAATGTTACGATTGTTGAGAGCGGAATGACAATAAGTGATACGCTTAAATAATCTTTCCATTTCACTTTAATTTTATTTTGTCTTAGGATGTACATCCAAATGAGGGAAGCAAGTGTACCGATTGGTAATAATAATGATCCCATGTCACTACCAATAATGTTTGCAAGATAGATTGTTTTTAGAGTGACTGGATCAAGTCCCATCTCAGTTAATGTAATGGTACCAATCATGAGAGCAGGGTGATTGTTAAAGATGTTAGAGAGGATAGAAACCAATCCGCCCATTGTAAAGCTCGCATAAAGAAGATGTTGGTTTACAATGGGTTCGCACCATTTTACCAGCAACTCTGTTAATCCTGCATTGTGCAAGCCGTAGATGATAACATACATAGAGAAAGCGAAGATTAGGATATGCCAAGGTGTCTTTTTTAAGATATCGACAGGATTTGTACGTAAATAGTACCATCTCCACACAAGAAGAATGCATGAACCCAGTACAGCTACAATTTCAATCGGTATGGATAGGAAGGAAGCGACGAAGAGAAGACAGCGCATAAGGAATACGAAAAGTAATACTTTTAACATGAATTTTGTCCGTTTTTGTTTTGTATCTACGGGATTTCTCCCTTTTAGAGGATGAAAGTTTTTTGTGAAGAAAATTTCTTCAATATCATAAGAGGAAACAGGTAATCTTTCTGGTAATTTTTTCTTTAACACAGTGTACATGAGCCATGACATAAATAGTAATCCTAGCGTTGCCGGAACAAACATCATTGCAGTGTGCATATAAAGTGTCATGTTTACGATATTTAATGCGATTAAGTTTACGATATTACTTACACCAATTGGTGCACTTGAAGCAGTAGCAATTAAAGCACCGCTTAGTAAATATGGGATTTGCTCATGTGGTTTTAATCGAAGGTTTTTAAGAAGTAAAATTAGAATTGGAGTCGTAATTAAGATACTGCCATCATTGTTAAATAGAAGTGTCATGAGGAAGCATAATAATTGAATGTACCAGTATAAACGGCGGCCGGAACCTTTTGCTAAGTTTGCCAGTTTTGCAGCCGACCAATGGAAAAAGCCGAAGCTTTCTAGTATAACCGCCATAACAATGGTTGCTAAGATCGTTATGGAGGCGCCTCCTATTTTACTAATAATATCCATGACGTCCGGTTTTGATACAAGCCCTGTAAGGAGAATGATACCGGCGCCAATTGCAGCGGGCCATGCTTCATTCAATCCACGTGGTCGCCAAAAGATGATAATCATGGTTAAGAAGAAGACGACGATAGTAACCAATATTTCTGTACTCATTGTTAGCCTACCTTTCTTTTTTACTTGAACAAATAGATGTAAGCTTGTCTCAAGTTTATACAGTAGTATATTCAAAGAAAGACAAGTAGAACTAGGTATGTATCTGAATCTAGTGAATATGTGTATTTGATGTTAAAAGGCAAATATAGATACGAGAGAGATAACTAGTGCTTTTTGATAGAGAGAAGTGCCTGCATAAATAAAAAATGAACAAATAATATAGAACCATTTTAAAGTGGGAGAGAGAGCATCTGCTCAAGCATAGAAGCGGTTTAACCCCATGCCCAGTTTAAAACAAAGAGTAGGTCACTTTTTTATGATCATAAAAAAAGAAGCTGGTCTCCAAACATCTCTATTTTCAGTAAATGTTTGGAGTAGCTTCTTTTTTAATTGCTATTTTTCTTTGAGGAATGTTCGATCTTTTAAGAATAAATTCCAGAAGAAAATAAAGCCCGGAAGTAAGATCGCGATGCCAATTGCATAGAGGATGAGCAGCGCATAGAATGTTTCTTTCGTTGTAAAGCTTGTAAATACGGTAACGTCCGGATAGATAATATACGGTAAATGTGCAACGCCATAAGCGTAACTTGCAAATGCATATTGTGCAACAACTGCTAACACAGCGATGCGAGGCCAGCCAAGTGAACCGTGTTTTTTGTTTGTCCACCAAAGGGAAGAATACCCGATTACAAATAAAATAATGGAGACTGTGAACCACGGAAACTGTTTAATTAATCCTTGCATGAGCCAATGGGTTTCTGGGTCCATAACAACAAGGGCGATGATGGCAGTAACGAGTGTTGCTGGGCCGAGTATGATGGCATTACGTCTGTAAATTCGATATGTATCTTCTGAGCGCTGTTCTCTCGCAAAATCAGCTAGAAACAGAGAGGATAAGAATAGCTCAGAAGTTAATCCGAACAACATATACCAATAGATTACAGGGCTTGATAGAAGTTTCCCATATAATAAAACTTCTTTTCCACCAGAGGTTGTAATATAGGCACCTTCTGTTACTGGCAAAACTGTAATTAATAAGGCAGGAATTAAGAGCCCAGTAATACCAGAAATGAGGCGCAGGACGTGTTCATATTTTGGTACAGAGTAAGCAAACACCATAAAGGTACTACGAATAGCAACGAGAACTAAAATTAATGTTACAGGAACGAACATGACTGTTGCGAGTGTAAAAGCTGCTTTCGGAAAGAAGCCAAGAAATGCGACAACGACAAAGACAAGAAATGTATTCGTGACTTCCCATGTTGGTGATAGATAACGATTGGCAAGCTTTCCGGCTAGCGTCGGGTGCTTCGCGTATACCATGCCCCAAAATCCAGCCCCAAAATCAATGGAACCTAAAATACTGTATACGAAGATAATGGCCCATAAGATGATAATCGCAATACTTTCCTCATGCACGAGGATCTCCTCCTTGCTGTCCTAGATCGTTTTTTAATGGATGTCTTCTAAAGAACGTTCGTAGTACGAAAATCGTTAAAGCGCCAAGACCGACATATAAGATGATGAATAAAATAAATAAGGGCCCGACGAAATCAGCCCGCGTAGCAGCATCCATTGTGCGCTGCATCCCATAAATCGTCCAAGGCTGACGGCCGCTACAACTGAAAACCCATCCAAATTCAATGCCAAGCATCATAATCGGTCCGCATGCAGCAGTAGCCCACAGAAGCCACTTTGGTAATTCTGTCCCTTTTTTTCGATAGATAAAGTACCAATATAAAAGAGCGATTGCTGCTACAGCAAAAGTGAATGCAGCTGTACCGACCATTAAATTAAAGAACGTATGCGTATAAAATGGTGGCCACGTTTCTTGTGGAAATTCATTTAATCCCTTTACAACGGTATTAGGATTAAATCCAACTAACATGCTTAGCATATTTGGGATTTCAAGGGCGTAGTTTAGCTCATGTGTTGCAGGATCAACAAAACCACCAATTGCAAGAGGAGCATGTGATGTTGTATGAAATAATGCTTCAGCCGCTGCTAATTTTTCCGGAGAATGTTCATGCAAGGCAATTGCTGATTCATGTCCAGAAAGCCACATTGTTGCACCTGTAATAAACGTGACGACGAGGCCTAAAAATAGTCCTTTTTTATGATAAGCAATTTCCCGTGGGCTTATATTTCGTTTTAATAATTTAAATCCAGCGATAGAAGCAATGACTGCTGCACCTGTTGCGTAAGCCGTAATGACCACGTGAAGGGAGCTTGTGAAAAAGCTTGGATTAAAGAATGCCTTCCACGGATCAACGTTAAAGACAGAGCCATCAGGGTTCATAGAAAAGCCTGCCGGTGTATTCATCCATGTGTTTGCTGAAGTAATTAACACGGCAGATGCCGTGGCACCAAGCATGACAAAAAAGAGTGAGATTAATCTCATGAATGGTGGTAATTTATCTGCTGCATATACGTAAATGGACATAAATAAAGCTTCTAAGAAGAATGCGAAAATCTCAATCTGGAATGGAACAGATATGACTTGACCGACAATTTTGGCGAAACCGGGCCAAAGAAGTGAAATTTGTACACCGACAATTGTTCCAGTAGGAATTGCTACACCAAGAAGGATGGCAAAAGCTTTTGTCCATCTTTTTGCCATAACAGCATAATCTGAATCCCTCTTCCAGTGATATAATATTTCGCTTATAAAAATCATTAAGGATAGTCCGATTCCAAGAGTTGCAAAAATAATGTGGAATGCTAATGATGATCCAAAGAAAGCCCGTGACAATGTAACAGTATCCATAACTCTACTCCTCTTCATTTTTGCCATTATTTTCTGATTGAACTGGAAAATTTATTCAAAAAACTGCCAAAAATATATATGTATTTAAAAAGTGAGTATGATATTATAATTTCGAAATCTTTAGAAAAGATAAAAAATAGGGAAGGAATGTAATTGCATTTGTATTTCAGAACAAAATCTTTTATAATGCTTATACGAACGTTAGTTCTGTTCCTGAGGTTGAGACCAACAGAATGAAGAGGTTCATGTGAAACGGAGGGGGATCCTTGTATGTATCCTGAAGTCATTAGAAAAATGGCGTTTTCGAAAGAGCATAAAGATTTATTATTAAAGTTATACAATAAAGAAATTACACGGCGTGAATATGATCGCCTTGTGCAATTACTGTATCGTCCTGCGAAAGAGGCTAACTAACGTATGTAAAGAATAAAAAGTAAGGGCAATCTAAAGGATTGTCTTTTAAATGTTTCCGTATGTTCTGCCAAGATTACGGTTAGCCTTATTATAGAGGTGAGAAAACGTGCGGAAACATTTGTATATATGGGTGGCGTTAGTTTTATTTATGGTTTTAGGAGGGATTGTTTTTTGGGCTGCACTACAAGGGAATCGAACAGAATATTTTATTTTGAGACATATGATAAACGAGAATGGGACGCTCGCAACATATCGAATAGCTGATTCAGAGGAAGGAACGGACGAGGCAATCGGTCGTGAAGCATTATCAGAATCAGCAGGACTATGGCTACAATATACACTTGATATGGACAATCAATCATTGTTTGATGAACAAGTAAAGGTTATCCAAAATTATTTTATACATCCAGTCCATATTGTTTTATGGAAAATTTCTGAAACAGGAGAAAGACAAGCAGCTACGAACGCTCTCATTGATGATCTTCGCATTATCGAACAGCTATATCGTGCCTATGAAATGTATAAAGAAGAGCGGTATAAACATCTTGCGGATCAAGTGAGTGATGCTGTACTTCGTTATAATAAGAGAGGAAACATCTATGTTGATTATTATGATGCGGATAAGGAGATGCAACACAATATATTAACGACATCCTACATAAATCCAAGTGCATTCTCTTATATGAAAAAGTACGGAAAAATTTCAGAAACGCAATATCAAGGAGTTATTCAATTTTTAGCGGATTATCCGAGGCGCGGCTGGGCATTCCCGAAAGAATATAAAGCAGATGGCACGTTCACATATGAAAAACAGGTGAATCTGATTGATCAATCGTATGTTGCTTATCATCGGAGTTTAGGCGGCATTGCTTCCGAAGCCTATTTAGATTTTATCAAAAAAGCATTCCATAAAGATGGAAAGCTATACGGTCGTTATGATTTAGATACAGGAAAACCAGTAGTAGATTTTGAATCACCAGCGGCATATGGGCTAACCATTCTATATGTGTTGCAAACGGGAGATATAAAGTTTGCTAAGGAATTATACAATCGGATGAGTGAATTTCGGAATGACAACGTATTTAGCAGGTTTTATGGTGGATATGTAGTTGGGAAAGAGGACAACACGCATATTTTTGATAACGTGTTGCCGCTATTAGCTGAGACGGAATTGAAAATGGATAAGAAGTAAGAGGATGATAGTGGCTCCTGCAGTTATTGTAGATGGCCTTGTTATATTAGAAGAAAGAAAAATCAACAGGTTTCTGGACAAGAAGAAGCTGCCTCTTTGCGGAGGCAGCTTCTTCTTATTTTTTACTTCTTACTAACGATAGTAAAGGTATAAATGTAGGCCATTTTAATACAGGCGTGGGAGAAGGTCCTGTAATCCATGTATGGAATGGAACCGTGCTACATATAACCATTGTGATGATAGAAAATGTTACCGTCAAAAGAAATAGTGATAGACTATATAGAATTGTATTTGCTTGTAATGTAAATAGAGATAGTAATTTCGTAATTAGCTGTAAAAAGAAAAAGTGCGCTAAATAGGCCCCGTACGTGTAGTTTCCGATAAAACGTAATGTTTTATATAACAAACCTCGTCGCTGTACAATCATGATAGATAGTACGTATAATATTAAAATTTCACATACAATGTACAGAAACATGGATGGCTTTAAATAGGTAGATACAGTAAGGTGAATGGAATCTACACCATAAAAGCTAAATAGTTCATAGTTAATGAATAAGAATAGAATAAAAAATAAGATTGTTATGAGCGGTATATGTTTCATTACAAATAAACGCCAAGCTTGAAGTGCTACAGCTGCGATTCCTCCCATGACAAAGTAAAATGAATAAAAGAAGAAGGATCGATCTGTATAATGCAAAACAGTTGATCTAGTTAAGACTTCACCGTTAAAAATATAATGAGAAGAATACCACATTAAGAGAAAATACATGCTAGCGAAAACGGCCATGTACCGGTATATATCTTGCTGATTGTGTGTTCGCTTTTGAAACCAATAGAACAATCCGCATAGCAGTGGGAACAACAAATGAATTTGGAACATCATGATGACGTACCAAAGATGGGGTGCGGCTGTTCCGAGAAATAGGCTTTTTATTCCGCTTTGCACTGTAACGACTTGATTTGTTGTAAATAGGTATACGACGGACCAGAAGAAATAAGGAGCAAGTAAGTGTGTTGTTTTTTCATAGAGGTATTCTGTATAAACCATTTGTTTTGTGTATTGCCGAATTAAATGGAATCCAACAATGAAGATGAATGCTGGTGCTGAAAATTTTGCGAGATTAAATAGCATTCCCATAATAAGAGATTGTTCTAGTAGAATATGTCCTTGATTCATTGTATATAGTAAGGAACTTTGCAAAACAACAGCAAGAAATGCTATGCTTTGCAAAACTTTAAATTCCGGGGCGTTTTGTGTCATAGTTTCCATCTCCTTTTCCATACATGATTATAGTACGAAGGAAGAGAAAGCGCTGTGGAAACTTTGTGAAAGTTATAACAAATTTGTGGCAAATAAAGTGTTATTTTATTTGGAGGTAATTGTAAGGAAGTGTTCGGGTATCCAGTTAGTGCAACATTTAATATAATGTCTTTAATAGGTTTTATTGGAATCGCTTACAGGTTTGAGAAACAACATAAAGTGGATGTATTAGTAGTATTCATTATTGTCCATGTGGAATTCATGACGAGCCATGGTGGGCGGTGTCATGGGTTCAATTTAATTATCACGAATGGATTAAAACCTGCAGCGTTTTTCAAGCAAAGAAAGATATAACAAATATGATAATTATGAATCTGTGCAGAAAGTTTTGGGGCTACGATGGTATTCTTTATTTACCATTTTTGAGAGTGTAGGATAAGCAAAAAGTAGCGTAAGAAAAAGGGGAGTAAAGAGATAAAATGGATACATTAGAGACACAAGCTTTTCATTTAATTTTACATGGAGGAAATGCGAGAAGCAGTGCGATGGAAGCGATTGATTATGCAAAGCGAGGAAAGTTTGAAGAGGCGGACGCTAAACTACAGGATGCGCTTCAAGAATTACAAGAAGCGCATCGTTTGCAAACAGATTTGATACAGAGGGAAGCTGCGGGGGGAAAGACGGAGATTACCCTGCTCATGGTTCATGCACAAGACCATTTAATGAATGCTATAACGGTGAAGGAATTAGCGAGTGAATTTGTAGGATTATATAAGAAAATGTTAGCGAAAGAATGAGGCCTTGCTTATGCAAGGTCTTTTTTTATGTACGAAAAAGTGTCAGTTATGTCGAGGGTGATACCACTTATGTAGCAATCTATTTATTTTTTCCAAATATATGTAACAATAAAAGTGTAAGGGAGGTGGAGGTAGTGAAGATTCACCTTGAATTAGATCCATCACAAGATGAAATAGAGATTATTGTAAAGACAAAAGAAGTAACAGACGAAGTTCAGCATCTTTTAAAAAGGATAGAAGGTGGAGGTGTGAAGCAAATTGTTGGAATTTCGGAACAGCAATATTATTTGTTAGAACCGAAAGATATTTATTGGTTTTATGCAGAGGGTCGAAAGATAATGGCGCAAACGACGAAAGGAAGTCTTGAAGTGAAATCACGTTTGTATGAGTTAGAAACAAAATTACAGGGTGATCGCTTTGTGAGATTCTCAAAGTCTACATTAGCTAACTTGCAGTATGTAACAAGTTTTGAAATGTCTTTTAGTGGCAGTATGTGTGCACACTTTTCAAATGGAATGAAAGAGTATGTTTCAAGAAAATATGTGCCGCTTATTAAAGAAGCATTGAATATAGGAGGAGGTTAGAGATATATGATGATTACATTGTTTGATAGAATAGGCGCTAAAGTGATTGCAGGAATGGCGATGGCGATGGTGTATAGCTTATTGTTTTTAGGAATCGGTTATGCAAATGGAATGGATGTATTAGAGACAAAGACATTACTTACCCACCTTGTAACAGCAAATATTGTAGGGATGATCTTTTCGTTTGCTTCCTTTGTGTTTGAGAGAGAAGAATGGAGCATTTTGAAGCAAACGATGATTCACTTTATCATTTTACTAGGAACATTCTTACCGATTGCAATTTGGATTGGTTGGGTTCCAAGTCAACTTGTTCCCATTCTGATTTGCATAGGTAGCTTTATCGTTATTTACTTCATTATCTGGTTTACAATGACAATGTATTGGAAGAAAAAAATTGAGGGATTGAATAGTGGATTGAAGTAGGTTTACAGGAGGTTAATTCTTTATTGTAGGTTTTCGAATCGCCAATATTTGAATGATAGATGGGTGTGGACCATCAGTGGATTATCACTGATGGTCCTGTTATTGTAGCGTAACCTCCTTTTAGTAGAAGAATAAAAATAAGAATTAGCTCATATTCGTTATTTCTCCTATACCTCGAAGCAATTTTTTTATATAAAATCGCTTCGGTTTTAAAATGTCTAATATATAGTTAATCGCTTTTTGTGGATCAACGGCTGTACCGCATGTATAATAGGCGATTGCTGCGAAGCCCTTTTCTGGATATGTGTGAATAGAGATGTGGCTCTCTGCTAGTAGAATTAATATAGTAACGCCATATGGGTGAAATATTTTTTCGCTTACAGATAGAACAGTAGCACCACATATAACAGATGCAGTTATTAAATGTTGTTCTAAAAATTCACAAGCATTTAATAGAGAAAAAATCTATTTTCTACAAATCTACAATTATATGTCTGCCGAATGTGGCATGTTCCATACTTCTTGTATAAAAAATGTTTTATCTTATTTTATGTAAAGAAATAGAAGTTAGATTGGACAATCTATTCTTTTGGAATATGAAACACTAGTTTATTACAAAGTGAAAAGCCAATATAAAATTTATTTGTAAAAATATTTTATTTTTTGTTTTCCCACACGACTAGACAACTAAACACTAATCTATTTTCATACAGATATGTGTTAAAAGCGTGTTGTTTTATAACACACTACCGATATTTTAAATAACACACTTTTTGAAAGCGATAACACACAATAAAAAACACTTAGGAGAATGTTGATTTTAGGCAGTTTGAAAAGTTGGCACGGCAATTGCAATAATAAAAGGTGTAAAGAAAGAAAAATAAATAACAAAAATAGTTTACATGCATAGGGGGACTTATTAATGAATATTTTACTTTGTTGTTCAGCAGGAATGTCTACAAGCTTACTAGTTACAAAAATGGAAGAGGCTGCAAAAGCTCGCGGTCTAGAAGGAAAGATCTGGGCTGTATCTGGGGATGCAGTAAAAAACAACATTGATGAAGCAGATGTATTATTACTAGGACCACAAGTTCGTTATATGCTCTCTTCAATGAAAGCGCTTGCTGATGAGAGGAATGTTGGTATCGACGTTATCAATCCAATGCACTACGGCATGATGAATGGAGAGGCAGTTTTAGATCACGCATTAACACTTAAAAAATAATTAGGGGGGAAGAAAGAATGCAAAAGTTTATTGCATTTATGGAAAAGTATATTGTTCCAGTCGCTGGTAAAATCGGATCACAACGTCATTTAGCTGCGATCCGTGATGGATTTATTGCAGTTATGCCGCTTATCTTAGTTGGTGCCCTAGCGTCGCTTGTTAATGGCTTTCCATCTGAAGCTTTTCAAAGTTTCATGAAAGGTTTGTTTGGTGAAACGTGGAAGCAGATAGGCGGAGGAATGTGGACTGGTTCTTTCGCAATTTTAGCATTAATTATAGCATTTACAACAAGTTACAACTTAGCAAAATCTTACGGTGTTGATGGATTGTCTGCAGGTATTATTTCATTTGGTGCGTTAATTATTCTTACACCAACAACACCAAAAGAGGGCGGATTAAATTTAGTTTGGACAGGAGCACAAGGTTTATTCGTAGCAATCATTGTAGCACTTCTTGTTACGGAAGCATTCCGTTTCTTTGTACAAAGAGAGATTACTTTCAAAATGCCAGATGGAGTACCACCAGCTGTTCTTCGCTCTTTTGCAGCGTTAGTTCCAGCATTTGTGATTTTGACAGTAGTTGCAGGTATTCAATTAGCTGTGAAATTAGCAGGTACAAGTGTTCATGAATTTATCTTTAATACAATTCAATTACCATTACAAGGTTTAGCGGGTACATTACCAAGTGCAATTGTTATTGTAATTCTTGTTCATCTTCTTTGGTTCTTTGGTTTACACGGTCCAAACATCGTTGGTGGTATCATCGAGCCGTTATACTTACCAGCGTTAGAAAAAAATATAAAATTATTCCAAGATGGTGTGTCTGCATTTGATGTTCCAAACATTATTACCAAGCCATTCTTTGATACATTCGTATATCTTGGTGGTTCTGGTGCAACATTAGCATTCTTAGTAGTTGTATTAATTGTAGCGAAAAGCGCACAAATGCGTGGCGTATCCCGATTATCAATTGGACCAGGTGCATTTAACATTAATGAACCAGTAATCTTTGGTACACCGATTATTTTAAATCCAATTTTATTTATTCCATTTATTGTGACACCAATTGTATTAGTAATTACTTCTTATACAGCGATTTCTTTAGGAATGGTGCCCAAAACAGTTGCGATGATTCCGTGGGCAACACCACCAATTATTAGTGGTTACCTTGTAACAGGTGGACATATTTCAGGTGCAATTCTCCAGTTACTCAACTTTGTAATTGCAATGGTAATTTACTATCCATTCGTTGTATTATGTGACCGTTCTATTGTTAAAACTGAAAAAGCTGCAGCACAAGGAAACGATCAATCTGTACCTATGTAATACATGATTGTTCTCACGGGCGGTGCTAGATCGTGAGGACAATACCTTTATATCATGTTCAGAAAAATGGCACATATCTGGAAGAACACTAAAAATATACAACTAAAATAATAGTTTAATTTTAATAGACGCGTTCAAACTGAGGGGGTATTTCAATCGATTGAACTTTACCCCGCATTAAAGGGGAGTAAGCCTCCTACCTGAAAAATCGGTAAAAGCAAAGAAGTTAGGTGGAGACAACTACCTGTAAATGCCCGATTGGCGAGGGCTAATAATCAGTGGGAAAAAGCCCCTGCTGATTAAAGTTTCACTTTATAGAGAGGGCGGTATTTATGATGACTACAGCAGAACAAATTCCATTCCAATTAATTTTACACAGCGGTAACGCAAGAAGTTATGCGATGGAGGCACTGCAATATGCGAAACAGGGGAGATTGTTAGAAGCAGATGAAGCGATGGCAAAAGCGAAAGAAGCCATTAATGAAGCACATCATTTCCAAACAGAGCTTATACAATCAGAAGCAAGAGGAGAAAAAACAGAAATTAGTGTTCTTTTAATTCATGCACAAGACCATTTAATGAATTCAATGACTGTAAAAGAATTAGCAGCAGAATTTATTGACCTTTATAAAAAACTTGATGCGAAAGGAGAATAAGGTATGAGCGGAATTAAAATTGCTACAATCGGCGGTGGATCTAGTTATACACCAGAGTTAATTGAAGGATTTATTAAGCGCTATGATGAGCTTCCAGTTCGCGAAATTTGGCTCGTTGATATTGAAGAAGGAAAAGAAAAGTTAGAGATCGTTGGGAATTTAGCGAAACGTATGGTGAAAAAAGCTGGTCTACCAATTGATATTCACTTAACACTTGATCGCCGCGCTGCACTTAAGGATGCTGACTTTGTAACAACACAGCTTCGCGTTGGTTTATTAGAGGCACGTACGAAAGATGAGGCGATTCCATTAAAATATGATGTAATCGGTCAAGAAACGAATGGACCAGGTGGATTATTCAAAGCATTGAGAACGATTCCGGTTATTTTAGATATTTGTAAAGACATGGAAGAGCTTTGTCCAGATGCTTGGCTCATTAATTTCACAAATCCAGCTGGCATGGTAACAGAGGCTGTACTTCGTTATACAAGCATTCAAAAAGTAGTGGGATTATGTAATGTTCCAATTGGTATTCGTATGGGGCTTGCAAGGTTGCTTGAAGTAGATGCAAGCCGCGTTCATGTTGACTTTGCCGGCTTAAATCATATGGCCTACGGATTAAATGTGTATTTAGATGGAGTAAGTGTGATGGATCAAGTAATAGAACTTGTAACAGACCCAGAAAAGCAAATTACGATGGAAAACATCGCTGCGCTAGATTGGGAGCCAGAGTTCATCCGCGCTCTGCGTGCAATTCCATGTCCATACCATCGTTACTATTATAAAACACGTGAAATGCTAGAAGAAGAAAAACAAGCTTCTATTAAAAAAGGAACACGTGCAGAAGTGGTGAAACAATTAGAAGACGATTTATTCGAGTTATATAAAGATCCGAATTTAGATATTAAGCCACCGCAGTTAGAAAAACGCGGAGGGGCGTATTACAGTGATGCAGCATGTAGCTTAATTACATCCATTTATAATAATAAAGGTGATATTCAACCTGTTAATACAAGAAATAACGGTACAATTGCAAGCTTGCCACATGATTCAGTTGTTGAAGTGAACTGTACCATTACAAAAGATGGTCCGAAGCCGATTGCGGTAGGAGACTTACCGGTTTCTGTTTGCGGTTTAGTTCAGCAAATCAAATCATTTGAGCGCACATCAATTGAAGCTGCTGTTACAGGGGATTATCATAAAGCGCTGCTAGCTATGACAATTAATCCACTTGTACCATCAGATAAAGTAGCAAAACAAATTTTAGATGAAATGTTGGAAGCACATAAAGACTATCTTCCGCAGTTCTTCACAAAAGTAGAGAAATAAAAAGCGGCGCTGACAAGGCACGCTTTTTTCATTTTATGTAATGGAACGCGTGAAGGAACTACGGGTTTTAACGGAAAGTGAGTTGCCAGAGGGGATAGAACTTGTGAGATTTTAAAAAAGACGGTTTATTAAGACCGTCTTTTTGTATGGCTAGATAATAGAAAGAATATAGCCACTAACGGCGCCAAGAACAACTATGATCCATGGTGGTGCTTTCCAAAATGCTAATAGACAAAATAGGAGAGAGGCGATAACAAAGTCAGGCGTACTTATGATGGAGCTTGTCCAAATTGGATTGTAAAAAGCAGCTAGTAAAATGCCAACAACAGCAGCATTAATACCAAGGAGTGCGCCTTGTACATAAGACAAGCGTCTAACTTGATCCCAAAATGGCAGTAAACCAATGACAAGCAAGAATGCAGGAAGAAAGATAGCAATTGTTGCAAGAATGGCTCCTAGCGTTCCATCCAGCACAGCTCCTATGTAAGATGCAAATGTAAAAAGAGGACCTGGAACGGCTTGTGTTAGACCGTATCCTGCTAGAAACTGTTCTTTTGTCATCATGCCATTTAGTACAAATTCATTTTCAAGAAGAGGAAGAACGACATGTCCCCCGCCAAACACGAGTGAGCCGGAGCGATAGAAACTATCAAACATGGCAATCCAGTGTGAAAATGGTCGTAAGATGGGTAACAAGAATAATAAACTAAGGAATAGTAAAAGGCATAAGATGGCTGTTATACGTGAAATAGGAATATGTATTTTGCTAGCAGATGGAACTTCATACTTACGATATAAGAGCCAACCGATAAAACCAGCAAGTAGAATAAGTGCAACTTGTGTCCATGTACTTGGAAATAATAATGCGATTGCAGCAGTGATGATTGCAATGGTTGCTCGGTTTCGATCCGGTGTTAATTTCTGAGCCATTCCCCATATTGCATGGGCGACAATTGCTACTGCTACAAGCTTTAAACCATGAATCCAGCCAGCATCCGTCACATGAAATTGCTGGAGCAGTGAAGCAAAAAAGACAAGTACAAGAACGGATGGGAGTGTAAATCCAGTCCAAGCGGCTATAGCTCCAAGGAGTCCTCCGCGTGATAAACCGATGCCAATTCCAACTTGACTGCTTGCAGGGCCAGGAAGGAATTGACAGAGTGCTACTAAATCGCCATAGCTTCGCTCATCCATCCATTTTCGCTTTTGTACGTATTCGTGATGGAAGTACCCAAGATGAGCTACAGGACCTCCGAAAGAGGTAAGACCTAGTTTAAGTGATACGAGAAAGATTTCTATTATCGTTTTCAAGGTGGCCTCCTAAAGAAATTTAAAGTCTATGTGCATTATACAAGGAGGACCTAAGCAAAGGGAATGGCTATGATGTAATGTTTTTGTAAAGATTTCTTGAGTGGAATAATCCTCATGAAAAAGCGCCTCTGAAAAAGTCATAATTAATCGTGTCCCAGCAATAAATTAGTTAAAGAGATGCCAGCTATTCAAATTGAAATTTATATAAGGAGAATGTTGCTCGTATGACAAAACATTTTGTTGCTAAGCTAAAAGGTGGTAATGAATTACCTCCTGTAGAAACAAAGGCTTATGGGGTAGCTGAACTTATTTTCAATAGCAATTTTACAAAACTACATTATAGGATCATATTGAAGAATATTGAGAAGATAACATCTTGCCAAATTCACTTAGGCAAAGGGAATCAGACAGGACCAGTGGTAATGTTTTTATATGGACCTGTGAAGCATGGAATTAGTGTAAATGAAGGAACGATAACAGGTATGGTGTCCACTGAAGATCTAGAAGGGCCTTTGCAAGGGAAGACGTTCGAAAATCTTGTGCAGGCAATCGAAGAAATGAATGCATATGTAAATGTTCATACAAGAGCATATGCAAGAGGAGAAATACGTGGAAAGATAAAGGGGTATAGCCGATCGATAAGCCGTTAAGTAAATATGCCCATGAATGTTAACATTCATGGGCATATTTACTTTATTCTTTTTTTTCTGGTTGATTCTTTATGAAGAAGTCCATTACATAAAATACTTCATCATCTGGAATTTGTACGTCAAACGTATTTTCAATCGGTTGCAGCGTTTTTTTTACTTTCATATACATCCAGTATTCATCTTGTCTACGTGCTTCTTTGTCAGGGTAAGGGAGGAGTTTTTCTCCCTTTTGCAGCCGATCAATCATACAGCTCATATGCAAAATAACTCCCATTAAACTATCAGGGTTTAACTGTAAAGAGATGAGCTCTTGAATTGTATTGAGCGCGTACCGTATTGTTTTAATCATCAGTGCTCCATCTTCGCGTTGCATTTGTTGCCCGAGAATATCAGCCATTTTTGCATATGTTTCTTCATACGTAATTAATTCTTGAATCGGTTGAATGGCTTTGTAGTTTATAATATCTTGGAAATGATAAGTTAAACATGGTACTTGTACATCAAAGTTTGTAACAATACAAATCATATTGCGTTCTTTCTTTATATTTTCGATCATTTTTGTTAAATCTTTTTCATGAACGATACTAATCGGAATAATTTCTATTAAATCCTTATCGAATCGCAAATAGTTTTCAAGCATTTTTTGAATGGCCAGTGCGCTTCCTTCTCCTGTTAAACAAGCTGTTAAAATGACTGATTTCATTGGAGCGAGTGGCTTTTTCTTTTCTTCTTGTACGTTCAAGTAAAACGGTGTTAAATTTTTCACGGTTTCATATAACGTATCTAATGAGTAACCGAGCTGGGCTTTTCGCGCTGCTTCGAGTACGTGCGGCGTACTTGTCATCGAGAGAACGCGTACAGGGATATGGAATTCCGTCTCTAGTATATCTCCGATATAAGCAAGTGACCCCATATCGACAAGTAAGAGAAGTCCATTTATATGTCCTAGTGTTTTCATGTACATTTTTACTCGTTCTAAGAAATCTTTCGGCGATTCATGAAGGGGCATATCAATTCCTGTTACTTCATCGATACCGAGAAGTTCATTGGATACATTTGCCATTTCTGTTGCGATACCATTGCCATGAGCCAAAATTAATACTTTTACTTCTGTTTGGGAAGCTGGGATGGGATCAACAACAAAAAACATCGTTAAGAATCCAGCTTCATCAATCGGCATCGTTATTTGTAATTCTTCTTCTAACAGCTGGATACATTGCATGGCAACGGAGAAAGCTTCTTTATATTTCGTACGAATTTGATTCAGCTGTGGGTGATGAATTTGTTTCCCGCCTTGTAAACGTTGTAAAGTTGTCTGTACATGTAAACTTAAAGCGAGAAAGACTTTTTCATCGAATGTCTTAGATAAATGTTTTTCTGCTAGTTCAGCGATTTTTTCGCAAACAGAAACAATATTACGATCGACGATTTTAAAGACGTTTTCATGATTTGTCTTTTTGGACATTTGATTAAAATAATGAACGAAAAAGCTTTGGATATCATTGTCTATTAATAATTCTAATTCTTCTTCTTCAATCCCGCGTGCTTGGAGTTCTTCATATTTATGATCGATGTAATTATAAATGGAAGAGCGTGTATCTTCTGTTTTATGTCTACTCCATCCTTCGTCACTCGTAAACACAAAAGTTTCGTTTGGTACTTGATACAGATGGCGACTTTTTCTTTCGATAAATAAGCCTTCCTTCATGTACCATGGTAAGTCAGTGCTAGAAACACGTACAGAATCTCTCTTTTTTGTTACGAAATCAGAATAGGCTTTTGCGCAGGCGATTTGTACATCGGTTTTTAATTGTCCGATATTGTTTGGACATTGATAAAAGACGAATGCGCGCATTGTATTTGGGCTGACATGAATTCCTTTTCGTAGGCGAATCGCTTCATTTGTAAAAAAGAGCTGCAATAGTGAAAAGCGTTCCTGATGTGTTCGTTCACGAAGTGGTGGAAGCGTTACGGTCATTGGAATTCGCCGTGTAAATGTTTTCAGTAAAAACGAGTTTGGTTCTTCTGTTGTTGCGGTAATAATTAATACTTGTGCTCGGCGCTCGTTCTCTGTTTCTCCAAGGCGACGATACACACCCCGGTCAATAAATGTGAATAGCATTTCTTGTCCTTCTGGCGGAAGGCGGTGTATTTCATCTAGAAAGAGAATGCCTTCATGAGCTTTTTCAATTAATCCCTTTTGGTCACTTGCACCAGTGTAAGCACCTCTCTTTATCCCGAAAAGCTGCCCAAGTAAGAGCTGTGGATTATTTGCGTAGTCCGCACAGTTAAAGACGATAAACGGTGCATCTTTTGGGAGCCGATTAACTTCAATTGCGTATTCATGCATTAAAGAGGCAAACATAGATTTCCCGACACCTGTTTCTCCAAGTAGTAATGTATGCATACCATTTGGCGGATAGAGTACAGCGGCCTTTGCTTTTTCAATCGCAATTTTGAGGCTTGTGTTCTCTTTTGCAAAGGTATCGAGTGAAGTGTCATTTTCTGAATGCGTTTCCATATGAGAGTTAACTCCTAAATAAAAACGGACAGGGCGTGTCCCTGTTTTAGATAAACGACCCTCTTTCACCAGCTTATTTAAATCGCTGCTTACATTTGCACGGTCTAGCTGTAGAAAGGTAGCGAGTTCAGATGCTGTTACACCTTCTGAGTAATTCCCTTTCTTTATTACATTATAAATGAGGTCCATTCGTTTCATTTTTCTTCACCTCGAAACTTCGTCGCTATTTAAAATTTTACACAAAAATAGGAAGTGTGGGAAGAGAAAAAGACGAAACAGCCCTAGTATATATACTAAAGCTGTTACAATCTTGTGTCCTTCCAAAAGTTAACTTCTAAATGTGAGGAAGGATTATAAGGAAGAAGTGTGTACCCTTTTGCTTTGAGGTAATCAATTACCTTTGGAAGAATTTGTACGGTAACGCTAGAATCATGCATTAAAATAACTTCAACTTGTTCATCGTTTTGGTTCATAACACGCTCTAGTACAGCCGAAGGATTATGATAACTTTTCCAGTCATATGTATCGATTGTCCAATCCCACATTTTATACTGAGCAGAAACAAGCGCATCACGATAATTCTTTTTTAAATAAGGCATACTACCATATGGAACGCGAACAAGGTGTGTATCCAAGTTTGCGGTGCGACGGACAATTGAGCGGGTCTGTTCCATTTCAGTAATTAAAGTGGATGGATCACCAGTATATAGACGTTTTACGTCATGGGACATGCTATGAAGACCGATATAATGACCTTCTTGTATGAAACGTTTCATTATTTGGGGGTAATGTGAAGCCTTGCTACCAATTACAAAGAAGGTTGCTTTTCCTTGTTTTTGTTTTAAGATGTTTAAAATTTGTGATGTGTACTTGTTTGGTCCATCATCAAATGTTAAGTATGCAATTTTGGACGGAAGAGCCGTGTCCTGAGCCGGAGATTGCTGTATAAGTGGGGAGTTAGCGGCTGCTTCAGTATAAGATATCGAACATGTAGTAATACTCAAAAATATAATAATACATAGAAACATTTGCTTTATCATTATACTCACCCTCAATCTAACAGTCGTGAAGAAGGAATTAAGATTATATTCTCATGATTCCCTTTATATGTATATCTTGCTCCAATAGAAGAACTCTCAAACAAACTATATTTTGGAAATAAAAATAGCACTCTTTCTTAAAAAGAAAGAGTGCTATTTGAATATTCTTTGCTAGTAAAGACGATACTATAATTAGTCTTCGCGTTTTTTCACTTTTTTATAGAAGGAAATAATTGGTTTATAACGCTCGTGCACAAGACCAATTACTTCTGCTATGAGTTCAGTAAAGAAGATTAAAGCGAACAGAAGGATAATGGATAACCATAATGTTGCGCTAGTGAATATAATTGCATTTACGCTAAAGAAAATGCCGAATGCATAAATGATAAGTACCGTTGTACGATGAGAGAAGCCCATTGCTAACAGCCGATGATGTAAATGTGATTTATCTGGTGCAGAAATTGGCTTTTTGTTTACAACACGTCGAATAATTGCAAAGGTTGTATCGAACACTGGTACACCTAAAATAATAATTGGAACAACGAAGCTGAATAACGTTACGCTTTTGTACAATCCAAGTAAGGATATAACAGAAATACAGTATCCTAAAAACAGTGCACCTGTATCTCCCATGAAAATTTTTGCTGGATGGAAGTTATAGAATAAAAACCCAAGTGTACTTGCAAGTGCAATAAGTGCTAATGGTAGAATAATGACAGCACCAGTACCAATCGGACTAGTAAAGGCCATATATGCTAACGTTGCAAGAACGATGGATGAAATACCAGCGGATAATCCATCTAATCCATCAATTAAGTTAATGGCGTTTGTAATACCGACAATCCAGAATATTGTAATTGGATATGCAAGTAGACCAAGCTCAGTATCTCCTAGGAATGGAATGTATAACACCTGAACTAATAATCCACTTTTTACGATGAATGCGGCAACTACTAGTTGTCCACCGAACTTTACTTTTGCCGATAATTCATACATGTCATCTAAAATACCGATAATGACAATGATGACAGCCCCTAAACTAATGGATAGCATTCTTTGTTCATATAATCCACTAACAATGAATCCTACAGCTACACCGATGAAAATTGCCAGTCCACCTAGGCGAGGCATAATTTTTTGGTGTACTTTACGTGCGTTTGGCTTATCAGTTGCTCCGATCTTAAATGCTAATTTGATGACGAAAGGAGTAACGACTAATACGGTAATGAAAGATGCCAAAACTGCATAAATCACTTGTGAGTCCATTAATACCCCACCTTTTATATTTTAACGTAGTTTTTCAATAATTATCTGAAAATTAAGATGTTTATTTGCAGGCTCATAACATATGGTATCACAAAAAGATTAGAATTCAATCTTTTTTCTCGTTCAACGTAATTGGAAACAGATAAAAATATGACAAATTTATGATAAATATAATGTCCCACAAGAAGGTTACAATATATCGTATCATTTAGTATAGCTTATAACATTTACATACGATACGATGTGGCCGATAATGAATCTCTTTACTATAAGTGTTGCACGTTCAAACATGTACGTTTCGTGTTAAAATATGGAACTGTTCAATGTGTTGATAATGGAACAGTTTGTAAACAAATATGTTCAAATGTAATGATGGTATTTTACAAAATCTTAAAAAATGAAAGAGAAGACGGTTCATATAATAAGGGGTGAGAGATGGCATGTTATCTCTTCTGTATATTCCATGTCTTAATACAGAGGAAAAGAAACTCTTAAAGGGATTGTCCTATATTCATTCTTCGTATGAAAGGGGGAAGCACAAAAATACCTAAAATATAATGTTAGGTAGTGTGTGCGGAACATCTAATGAAAATTACAGTGATAGGTACTGGATATGTTGGATTAATTACTGGAGTAGGATTAGCCACATTAGGTCATTCAGTTACTTGTTTTGATATAGATCAAGGAAAAATAGCACGAATGAAGCAAGGAGAAATGCCAATTTATGAACCAGGTTTAGGACAATTAGTCAATGCAGCTGTCCAAGAAAAAAGACTAGTATTTACATCAAGTCAAGCAGAGGCATTTAAACATGTAGATTTTATATTTGTAGCAGTGGGAACACCTTCTTTACCGGATGGGACGGCAGATTTAACATATATTCGTAATAGTTGTTATGAAATTGGGATATATGCAAATTCAGATGTAATTGTGGTTACCAAAAGTACGGTTCCTGTAGGTACGAACGATCAAATGAAGGAATGGATTCAGGAGAAGTTACAAGGACGGCATATCATACATATGGTATCCAATCCAGAGTTTTTACGTGAAGGATCGGGTATACATGACTTTTTCCATGGTGATCGTATTGTCATAGGAGCCGAAACAGAAGAAATCGCACAGAAAGTAGAGGGGTTATACAGCAAGCTACGAATGGAAACGTTTGTTACAGATACCCGCAGTGCTGAGATGATTAAATATGCCTCCAATGCTTTTTTAGCTACGAAAATTAGCTTCATCAATGAAATTTCTAATATATGTGAAAAAGTGGGCGCAGATGTGTTAGAAGTAGCAGGTGGCATGGGAATAGATCGACGAATCGGTCCACATTTCTTACAGGCAGGTATCGGTTATGGAGGTTCATGTTTCCCAAAAGATACGGATGCTCTTGTTCAAATCGCAGGTAATGTTGCGCATGATTTTAGGCTACTCAAAGCGGTAATTGAAGTGAATAATAAACAACAGATGTTGCTTGTTCGGAAAGCTAGAAGTGTAATGAACATGAGGGGAAAGAAGGTTGCGGTATTAGGAGTGGCCTTTAAGCCAAATACAGATGATATTAGGGAAGCGCCGTCTCTTCTCATTATAAAAGAGTTATTAGAGATGGAAGCAAATGTAATTGTATATGACCCGCAAGCTCTATTGCATGTACAACAGTTGTTTGGAGACGAAATAAAATATACAACCAATTTAGATGAGGCAATTACAGAAGGAGATGCAGCGTTTATTGTAACCGAATGGGAATGCATACGAACGTATCCATTAGAGAAGTATGTGAAGCTTATGCGTGAACCTATTTTATTTGATGGTAGAAATTGTTATACTGGGAAAGATGTTGAAAAGCATAGAATGGATTACTATTCTGTTGGCAGAAAAAGTATTTGTAATAGGAAAGTTTCTACGGTCTATTAAGAAGGTTCTCTTTTGTCCTTGTATACTCTCCTATATAATGGTGGGTGTAACAATACTATATAAATCCATGTTGAGAAGCTGTATCTAAATAGCGGCTATGAAAATAAAAGGAGATCTTCGCTCGTTTTCTCCTTTTGTTTTACTTGGCGTGGAGCTAAAAGAAGATTTGACCGTTTCTATGCATAGCTGGACGCGCTCTCCCACTCAAAAGGAGAGATTTTATGTTAGCTTTTCGTAGATTGTAATTAGTGAAAGAAAAGAGGCAGTGAAATGACTAAACGTTTAAAAGTGATGACAATTTTTGGAACACGTCCGGAAGCGATTAAAATGGCACCTCTTGTATTAGAATTGCAAAAACATCCTGAGCAAATTGAATCAATTGTGACAGTGACAGCGCAACATCGCCAAATGCTAGATCAAGTATTGGATATTTTCGGTATTAAACCAGATTTTGATTTAAATATCATGAAAGACCGTCAAACATTAATTGATATTACAACACGTGGTTTAGAGGGTCTAGATAAAGTAATGAAGGAAGCAAAGCCGCATATCGTTCTTGTACATGGTGATACAACAACTACTTTTATTGCAAGTCTTGCTGCTTTCTATAATCAAATTCCAATCGGTCATGTTGAAGCTGGACTTCGCACATGGGATAAATATTCTCCATACCCGGAAGAAATGAACCGTCAATTAACAGGTGTAATGGCAGATCTTCATTTCTCTCCTACAGCAAAATCAGCAACGAACTTGCAACAAGAGAATAAAGATGAAGCACGTATTTTCGTAACAGGAAATACAGCAATTGATGCGCTAAAAACGACAGTAAAAGAAGAATATAGTCATCCAGTACTTGAGAAGCTTGGAAATGACCGACTTGTACTTATGACGGCGCATCGTCGTGAAAATTTAGGGGAACCAATGCGTAATATGTTCCGTGCAATTAAACGCCTTGTTGACAAGTATGAAGATGTACAAGTTGTATATCCAGTACATATGAACCCTGTTGTGCGTGAAACAGCGAATGATATTTTGGGAGATCATAATCGTATTCACTTAATTGAACCACTAGATGTAATTGATTTCCATAACGTTGCAGCACGTTCATACTTAATATTAACAGACTCTGGTGGTGTGCAAGAGGAAGCGCCTTCCCTTGGGGTGCCGGTTCTTGTTCTTCGTGATACGACAGAACGTCCAGAAGGCATTGAAGCAGGTACATTAAAATTAGCGGGTACAGATGAAGAGACGATTTTCACGCTTGCGGATGACTTGTTATCTAACGAAGAAGCACATAATAAAATGGCACAAGCGTCTAATCCTTACGGTGATGGCCTTGCTTCAGAGCGTATTGTAGAAGCGATTTTACAATACTTTAATCAAAAGTAAGTAAAAAGAGACTTTTCCTATTTTTATTAGTATAGGAAAAGTCTCTTTTTTTATGCTCTACTGATGATTGCGCATTAACCATTCCGCATTCGCATTCGTAGATGGAGGTTCCTCTGTTTTCGTCTTAGTAGAGGAATTTGATGAATTTGTATTAGAACCAGAATTAGAACTAGAACTAGAACTAGAACTAGAACCAGAATCATTATTGGTTGTTGAATTCGTGTTTATTTTTTCTTTACCCAAGTTTGCTAAAATTGTATTACGAACATCTTGTAAGCCTACTTCATCTGGAATAAAGTAATAAATATCGTTTAGTTTTTTATCTTCACCTTTTAATTGAATCGTCTGTATGTTAGAAGGATCGAATCCAGATAACTTAGTGTATAGGGCAAGGCCGTCAGATACAGGTATATCAGTTTTTATATATTTTCCAACAACCTCTGCTAATTCTTTAATCTTAAAGACGGTGGAAGTGGAATTTAGCTTACTAGCAACCGCAGCAAGTACTTGTCGTTGTCTATCAGCACGGCCGTGGTCTCCGTTCGGATCTTGTTTCCGCATTCGGACATAAGCGAGCGCTTCTTCACCATTTAATTCTTGTTTTCCTTGTTTAAATTGAATTAGCTTGTAGTAATCTATATCAGATCGTTCCTCGAAATCGAACGGAACATCGACTGTAATACCGCCAACAGCATCAACAATTCCTTTAAAGCCTTTGAAATCAATTTTAACATAATGGTCAACAGGCACGCCTAAAAAACCTTCTACGGTTTCTAATGCCATTTTTTCTCCACCATAAGCATGTGCGGCGTTAATTTTATCTTTTTTATTTTTTCCAGCAATTGTAACACGTGAGTCACGTGGAATACTCATAATTGAAACATTTTGTGTTTTTGGATTAATTGTTGCGAACATGAGAGAATCTGTTCGTCCATTTTGTCCATCTGTTGCATAATCTTCAATTCCCATAATCAGGACGCTGAAAGGTTCTTTTGTAATTTCTACATTTACCGCACGTAATTTTGATTTATCGCGAGTAAAACCACTATACATCTCCATAAGTGACGAATAAGAATTAAATACATAAAGTCCTACACTACTAATTAGGCCTATAATAATGAGATAGATGAAAAATCTACGTCTGCGCTTTTTTTTAATTCTTCTCTTCTGGAGATGATGATAACGCTCTTCCATACATAATCTCCCTTTAATCAATATGTTATTGTTGAACAACGTCATGCTCTAAATAGAGCATGTCATCCTCTTGTATTGTACATTGCCCATTTGTTAATTCAATCATCCAATTTGTGAAAGTTTGTTTTTGATCTTCTTCCACATAAGTGTCAAATGTCACATTTTCTAGGTAATGTATCTCTTTAATCACATATTTCGAGTGGCGTAATTCATTTTCAATTTTCCCAAGTAGTGTATATTCAACTTCTGTCTTCATAACCCGCATTAATTTTCGTTCAACAACACCTACATGGTTAAGTCCTTCACTTGTACATTTTCCATATGCACGAATTAAACCACCAGCACCAAGTTTAATGCCACCAAAATATCGTGTGACGACAACGACAGTATCTTTCAGTCCACGTTTTTTCAATACTTCTAGCATAGGCACACCAGCTGTACCGCTTGGTTCACCATCGTCATTTGCCTTTTGAATTTGATCTTGTTCCCCGATTAAATAGGCTGAACAGTTATGCGTCGCGTTCCAGTGTTGTTTTTTTATTTTTTGAATAAATTCCTGTGCTTCTTTTTCTGTTTTCGCTCGGCTTATATAGCAAATGAAACGTGATTTTTGAATGACAATTTCGTGTTCACCGTATCCCTTGATTGTTAAATATTGTAATAGCAATAGTATACGCTCCTACCTTTCAAAATTACTAGTACTCTTTATTGTAAAATGGGGAGTTTTCAGATTCAAACATTTTTTATAGCAAGGTGGCAAATTCTATTATAAATTTAATGTTTTTGTTGTAAATTTCCCTAGTGTTGATTATAATCTTAAATCAGCATTTTTCATACACTAATGCACCTTTTCCAATTTTCGTGTAAAATTAGGAAATAAAAACTTTTTTATAAGGCAGGTACGAAAATGAGAACAGCTATTGTTACGGATAGTACAGCATATATACCGAAGCATATTCGTGAAGAACTCAATATACATATGATCCCATTAGATGTAATTTTTGGGGCGAATTCTTCCCAAGAAGAAGCAGAAATTACAGCGGATGATTTTTATGTAAAAGTACGTGAACATGAAGAACTTCCAAAAACTTCTCAACCAGCAATTGGAAAATTTGTGGAGCTATTTGAAGAATTATCAAAAGAATACGATGCGGTTATTAGTATCCATCTTTCAAGCGGGATTAGTGGCACATATCAAACAGCAACGACAGCTGGGCAAATGGTCGAGGGAATAGACGTATATACGTATGATTCTGAAATTAGTTGTGAAGTACAAGGGTTTTATGTGCGTGAAGGTGCAAAAATGGCAAGCGAAGGAAAGATGCCAGCAGAAATTTTAGCTAGATTTGATGAAATGAAACAAACTATAGATGCTTATTTTGTTGTGGATGACTTGCATCATTTGCAGCGTGGTGGTCGCTTAAATAGTGCACAAGCATTTATCGGTAGCTTATTACAAGTAAAGCCGGTTTTATACTTTAGAGATAAAGTTATCATTCCGTTTGAAAAAATTCGCACGCGCAAAAAGGCGCTAAAGCGTATTGTTGAAATCTTTGATGAGCAAGCGAGTAAAGGTATGCCAATGGAAGCTGTTATCATTCATGCAAATCGTGAAGAGGAAGCGAAAGAATGGCAGCAAGAATTAGCGGAAAAATACCCTCATGTTACAATTCGCATCAGTTATTTTGGTGCTGTAATTGGAACGCATTTAGGAGAGGGAGCACTAGGTCTAGGTTGGTATACAAAATAATAGTAATGTAAAAGCTCTCTTTTTGTAGAGAGTTTTTTTACGGATATCCACATTGAATTGACAAGTTAATATTTGGAAGTGATAAAATGATACATAACCTAAAATGAGGAAAGTTTTATTGCTTACTTTTTATAAGAAACTATTTTATAATAAAGGAGAGGTGAAACATATGGAGCATAATTCTTGTTTATGTCCAAAGTTTGAGTCGGCTTTTACACTGCTTAGTAAAAAGTGGACGGGTTTAATTATTAAATCTCTGTTAGAAGAACCGAAACGATTTAGAGAAATCGCGGATATTATCCCAAATATGAGTGATCGTATGCTGTCAGAACGTTTAAAGGAATTGGAGAGTGAAGGGGTAGTTGTTCGGAATGTTTATCCAGAGGTACCTGTTAGAATCGAATATGGTTTAACAGACAAAGGAAAAGCATTAGAAAGTGTTATGAATGAAGTCCAAAACTGGGCTGAAAAATGGGTGAAATAATAAAGTAATCCATGGATAGGGAGAAAAAATCACAAGGAGTTTTCCTTGTGATTTTTTTATAACAAATGTATGACAAGTGTATAAAAAAACAGTGTCATTTTCTTAAAATTCTACAAGAAAATACAGGATTAGAAGGAAAATGTCAGGAAATCACAAGCGCAATATTACATTTATTTTACAAAAGCGTAACATTGAGAAAAAATCTTACGAAATATGGTATAAATTTTAATAGATTATATGTCGGAAAAGAAAAAAAGAAAGCGGTGTAAAAACAAAATGAAAAAATTAAAAATTGCATCTTGCGCATTGGCTGCAGGATTTATGATGTTTTCAGTAGTAACACCAAATGTATTCGCAGAAAAGATTGAGGACGTAAAAACACAAATTAACGCACAAAATGATACTTTACATAAACAACAACAAGAACGTGATGAGCTTCAAAAACAAATGAATGACTTAAATAAAACGGTTGAAGGTTTAGATAAGTCTGTTCAAGAAAATGCAGCGAAACTTGACGAAACAATGAAAAAAGTTGAAGAAACACAAGCATTAATTGAGAAGAAGAATAAAAACATTGCAGAATTACAAACGAAAATTGCAAAGCGTGAAGATTTGTTAAGAAAACGTTTAGTAGCACTTCAAGAGCAACCGAACACGAACGTTGTAACAGAGGTTGTTGTAAACTCTAAAAACATTGCTGATCTAGTAGATCGTTTAACTTCTGTTTCTAGAATTCTTGAATCTGATGAAGATATCATGAAAACGCAACAAGAAGAGCAAGCAACTGTGAAAAAAGATGTTGAAACGGTAAAAGAAAAACAAAAAGAATTAAAAGAAGCACAAGCAAAGATTGAAGTTGTAAAGAAAGATCTTGATACTGAAAAAGCGAAAAAACAAGAAGCAGTAAACGACTTAAGCGGTAAAATGGATACGGTTGTAAACAATATGACAAGCACAGAAGATCAATTAAAAGATCTTGAAAAACAAGCGCTACAATTACAACGCATGGCTGAAGAAGAAGCAAAAGAGAAGGCAGCACAAGAAGAGGCTGCAAAGCAACAAGCAGAGAAAGCTCAGCAACCAGCGCCAGCACCAGCACAAGAAGCAGCTCCGCAACAAGCTGCACCAGCACCAGCAAATAATGGTGGACAAGCTAAAAAAGAAGAAACTAAACCAGCTCCAAAGCCAGCGCCAACACCTCAACCAGCACCAGCACCAGCACCAAATAAAGGTGGCGTAATTGGTAAAGCACAACAATACCTTGGTCTTCCATATGTATGGGGAAGTGCATCTCCATCAAATGGTGGTTTTGATTGCAGTGGTTTCATTTCTTATATTTTTGGTGTAGGTCGTCAAGATGTTGCGGGTTATTGGAACTCAGTTTCTAAAGTAAGTAGCCCACAACCTGGAGATTTAGTATTCTTCCAAGGTACTTATAAAGCAGGCCCTTCTCATATCGGTATTTACGTTGGTAATGGCCAAATGATTCATGCTAGTGATAAAGGTATTGCATACGGTGATATTAACAGCAGCTATAATCAAAAACATTTCTTAGGTTACGGTAGATTCTAGGATTTTGAATCATATAAAACATGTGTATAAAGTCGATAGCTTACTATTTTAAAAGTAGGTTATCGGCTTTTTTGAGTTTTTACGAGAGAAAGAGAAAGGGTTATAGTAAAGCCAGGGGTGCTTTACTATGCTAGCAGGAAGACAAGTGCTGTTAGAAGAACTTTCATTTTCAAAGGATGAATTAGATCATTTGGAAAGACAAGGGGATATTTCTTTGGAAAGAGGTGTCATAAAGAAATCTTTACGCTATGTATGCCAGCGCTGTGGAAATATGGAAGGGCGGTTATTCGCTTCGTTTTTATGTAAGCGATGCAATCAAATGTGCACGTATTGCCGAAAGTGCATTACGATGGGACGAGTGGGAGAGTGTACAGTGCTCGTTAGAGGTATACGGGATGTAGAATGGGAAGTTTTGTCGAATTCTTTACGATGGGAGGGGCAATTATCACCTGGACAGGAAAGAGCAGCTAACGGAGTAACAGAAGCAGTACGCCAAAAAGAATCTTTTTTTATATGGGCAGTATGCGGAGCTGGTAAGACGGAGATGCTTTTTTATGGTATAGAAGAGGCACTCCAAAAAGGAGAGCGGGTTTGTATTGCAACGCCGCGGACCGATGTTGTGTTAGAGCTGGCTCCTCGTTTACAAACTGTTTTTCCAGATGTACCGATTGCTGCACTATATGGTGGTAGTTTGGATCGTGAAAAGGAAGCGAGACTTCTCGTTTCTACAACACATCAGTTACTTCGGTATTACAAGGCCTTCGATGTTATGATTGTCGATGAAATTGATGCCTTTCCATATGCAGTGGACAAGATGCTTCATTATGCGGTGGAGCGAGCAAGTAAAGATAGGGCAGCAAAAATTTATTTAACGGCGACCCCGTCAGAAACATGGAAACGTAAGTTATGGAGTGGGAAACAAAAAGGTGTGATTATTCCAGGACGTTATCATCGGCATCCTTTGCCAGTCCCAAGATTCAGGTGGTGTGGCAATTGGAAAAAGGCACTAAATCGAAAAGAAATCCCATTTGTTGTTTTTGAATGGTTAAAGTATCACCTCCTCAAGCAATCTCCTATTTTTCTATTTGTTCCCCACGTACGTTATATTGATGAAGTAAGTATATTGTTAAAAACACTAGATAATCGAATTGAAGGCGTTCATGCGGAGGATCCAAATCGAAAAGAAAAGGTGACAGCGTTTCGAAAAAGAAATATCCCACTATTAGTAACGACAACGATTTTGGAGCGCGGCGTGACGATAGAGAATTTGCAAGTAGCGGTGTTAGGAGCGGAAGAACCTATTTTCTCGGAAAGTGCACTTGTACAAATTGCTGGTAGGGCCGGTAGAAGTCATCGTAGGCCAGATGGTGATATCTTTTATTTTCATTATGGTAAAACAGAAGCAATGATACGAGCGAGAAGGCATATTCAATCTATGAATAAAAGAGCAAAGCGAGAAGGGTTGATTGATTAATGCATTGTCTACTTTGTGATGATTCTATTTCTGAGAGTATGGGCTGGTATTCTTTTTTTATTCAGTCTGATAGAAGATGTATGTGTGAGAGATGTGAACGAAAACTTTCCTATATTATAGGAGAAATTTGTGATGACTGCAGCAGACCTTTTGAGTTTCTGGCGCTGGAGTATAGAGAGGGTAACTGTTGCAGAGATTGTGTAAGGTGGAAGGAAGAAAACAGGTTTTCACCTATAAAAAATCGATCTGTATATGTCTATAATGATTGGATGAAGGAAGTATTAGCTCGGTTTAAATTTCGCGGGGATGCTGAACTTGTACAAATTTTTCATGCGAAATTTGTAGCTGCATTTCGCAAATACTTTTCAAATTGTCATGCGATTATTCCCATTCCGCTTAGCAAGGAGAGGGAATATGAGCGCGGTTTTAATCAAGCAGAATTGTTGGCATCTTGTTTGCCACTTCTCGTTCTACAAACATCTTTAAGTAGAAAAAATACGGAAAAGCAAAGTAAAAAAAGACGTATTGAGAGACTTAGGGGAACCAATCCTTTTTACTTTCGAAAAGAAGAAAGATTCACTGGACAGCATCTTTTGCTCATCGATGATGTATATACGACAGGGATTACGATTAGACAAGTTGCAGAGTGTTTGTATGAGGCGGGTGCCCAAACTGTTTCCAGTCTTACTCTTTGTCGTGGGTAAGATGAGAGTGTCGAAAGATACAATAAAAAGACGACAAGACTTCTTTGACTTGATATCTTGTCAGTCGTTATAGTCAAATTGTGGGGCAAACGCCCTTATTTTTAGAGTGAAGGGAATGGAACGAACATGCAAGGAAGAGTAAAATGGTTTAATGCAGAAAAAGGATTTGGATTTATTGAGCGTGAAGAAGGTGATGATGTTTTTGTTCATTTTTCTGCAATTCAACAAGATGGGTATAAATCGTTAGAAGAGGGGCAAAAAGTAGAATTTGATATTGTAGATGGTGCGCGTGGACCACAGGCAGCGAATGTTGTGAAATTATAATGTTGAACGAAGAGTTTTGTGAGAAACATAGAGCTGCGGTTGTGGAAACGGTTTATATAGAGTGAATTTGGACTTTCAACATATAAATTGCGGCTATGAAGAACAGAAGGAGGCTTTCACCTATAGAGTCTTTTTCTGTTTTTTTTGTTGCGTGGCAGGGGGCTACAAAAGTTGTCAAAAAGTTGTTTCTTTTCTGTAACGAATTGTCCATACTTATATTCGTTATTTACGATGCAAATAGGGTAAAATGTAAATAGAAACGATGCATCTTTTCTTTTCAACAAAAAACGATAATAAATTGCAATTTCGCTAACTTTTTTAAAAAGTTAGAAGGAGTTTTTAAGCCGGTGTCGAAATTATATACATAGGCTTGAAAGGAGGAATTCATCTATGAAATTCAACATTCGTGGTGAAAATATTGAAGTAACTCCAGCATTAAAGGAATATGTAGAGAAAAAACTTAGCAAATTAGAACGTTATTTTGATGCATTCCCAGAGATTAGAGTTAATTTAAAAGTATACTCTGAGAAACAACGTGTCGAGGTAACAATCCCATTCACAGATTTATTACTTCGAGCTGAAGAAACTCATAGCGATATGTACGCTGCAATTGATTTAGTAGTTGATAAAATTGAGCGACAAATTCGTAAACATAAAACAAAAGTAAATCGTAAATTACGTGAAAAAGGTTCTGTTAAATCTGCATTTATTCTTACAGAGCCAGCGGCTACTCAAGAAGAAGTGCAAGAGGATGAATTAGAACTTGTACGTACAAAACGATTTGATTTAAAACCAATGGACGTAGAAGAAGCTATTTTACAAATGGATATGTTAGGGCATAACTTCTTCGTCTTCACAAATGCCGATACAAATGAAACAAATGTTGTATATGGCCGTAAAGATGGAAAATATGGAGTAATTGAAACAAAATAATAAATAGAAAACGTAGCTGTAAAAGGCTACGTTTTTTTTATTTGATACGAAAGTCTTTCATTCTTTACTCTGTTATTGTGGGAAAGAGCTATCCTAGGAATCGAAACGTTCTATAACCCCCTTTATTGATCAAAGTTTCAGCTAATTTAGGCCATGCGCTTGGCCAGTTGTTGTCATAGTTATAAAACAAGTGTTACAATTATCATTAGGTTTATACATTTGTTTTTTTATTAGGAGAGAAATTGGCAGTGAATAAATTAGATCTTTATAACGACTGATTCGTGAGCAGAAATATAGAGCACGATCGGAAGTTTTATTTTAATAAAAGAGGAGCGTATTTCCTATGATCGGTATTTTAAAAAAGGTGTTTGATGTAAACCAGCGCCAAATTAAACGTATGCAGAAAATTGTGGATCAAATAGAAGGTTTAGAATCATCTATTAAACCATTAACGGATGAGCAGTTAAAAGGGAAAACAATTGAATTTAAAGAACGCCTTACGAAAGGTGAGACAGTAGACGATTTATTACCAGAAGCGTTTGCGGTTGTTCGTGAAGCGGCGACACGTGTTCTTGGTATGCGCCCTTATCCTGTCCAATTAATGGGTGGTATTGCCTTACATGAAGGAAATATTTCTGAGATGAAAACAGGGGAAGGTAAAACATTAACTTCTACTTTACCAGTTTATCTGAATGCTTTAACAGGTAAAGGTGTTCATGTTGTTACAGTCAATGAATACTTAGCACAGCGTGACGCGAATGAAATGGGACAACTTCATGAGTTCCTAGGTTTAACAGTAGGAATTAACTTAAATAGTATGTCACGTGAGGAAAAGCAAGCTGCTTACGCTGCTGATATCACATATAGTACAAATAACGAGCTTGGTTTTGACTATTTACGCGATAATATGGTGCTGTATAAAGAACAGTGTGTTCAGCGTCCGCTTCATTTCGCAATTATTGATGAGGTCGATTCCATCTTAGTGGATGAAGCGCGTACGCCTCTTATCATTTCTGGACAAGCACAAAAATCAACAGAACTATATATTTTTGCAAATGCCTTTATTCGTACGTTAGAAAACGAAAAAGATTACTCCTTTGACGTGAAAACGAAAAATGTCATGTTGACAGAAGACGGGATTACGAGGGCAGAGAAATCTTTCCATATTGAAAACTTATTCGATTTAAAACATGTTGCACTTCTTCATCATATTAATCAAGCGCTTCGTGCACACGTTGTTATGCACCGCGATACAGATTATGTTGTACAAGAAGGTGAAATTGTAATTGTTGACCAATTCACTGGTCGTCTTATGAAAGGTCGTCGCTATAGTGAGGGCTTGCACCAAGCGATTGAAGCAAAAGAAGGCGTTGACATTCAAAATGAAAGTATGACGTTAGCGACAATTACGTTCCAAAACTACTTCCGTATGTACGAAAAGCTATCAGGTATGACTGGTACAGCGAAAACGGAAGAAGAGGAATTCCGTAACATTTATAATATGAATGTTATCGTAATCCCAACAAACAGACCGATTGTTCGTGATGACCGTGCGGATTTAATTTTTAAAACGATGGAAGGTAAGTTCAATGCAGTTGTTGAGGATATTGTAAAACGCCATAAACAAGGTCAACCAGTTCTTGTTGGTACAGTTGCAATTGAAACATCTGAACTTATTTCAAATATGTTAACACGTAAAGGTGTACGTCATAATGTCTTGAATGCGAAAAATCATGCGCGTGAAGCTGATATTATTACAGAAGCAGGATTTAAAGGTTCTGTAACGATTGCGACAAACATGGCTGGCCGTGGTACAGACATTAAGTTAGGCGAAGGTGTAAAAGAAGCTGGAGGCCTAGCGGTTATCGGTACAGAACGTCATGAAAGCCGTCGTATTGACAATCAGTTACGTGGTCGTGCTGGTCGTCAAGGGGACCCTGGTGTGACGCAGTTCTACTTATCAATGGAAGATGAACTAATGCGCCGCTTTGGTTCTGATAATATGAAAGCAATGATGGATCGTCTTGGTATGGATGATTCACAGCCAATTGAAAGTAAAATGGTATCTCGTGCGGTAGAATCTGCGCAAAAACGCGTAGAAGGAAACAACTACGATGCACGTAAACAACTGCTGCAATATGACGATGTACTTCGCCAACAACGTGAAGTTATTTATAAACAACGTCAAGAAGTAATGGAATCTGAAAACTTAAGAGGCATTATCGAAGGTATGATGAAATCTACTGTAGAACGTGCTATCGCCCTTCATACGCAAGATGAAATTGAAGAGGATTGGAACATTAAAGGTCTGATTGACTACTTAAATACAAACCTTCTTGAGGAAGGTGATATTAAAGAAGAAGAATTACGTCGTCTTGCGCCAGAGGAAATGAGTGAACCGATCATTACGAAGTTAATTGCGCGTTATGATGAAAAAGAAAAACTTCTACCAGAAGAACAAATGCGTGAATTTGAAAAGGTTGTTGTATTCCGCGTTGTAGATACGAAATGGATGGATCATATCGATGCGATGGATCATCTTCGTGAAGGTATTCATTTACGTGCTTACGGTCAAATTGACCCACTTCGTGAATACCAAATGGAAGGGTTCGCAATGTTTGAATCAATGATTGCTTCCATTGAGGAAGAAATTTCTCGTTACATCATAAAAGCAGAAATCGAACAAAATTTAGAGCGCCAAGAAGTAGCACAAGGCGAAGCGATTCACCCAAAAGATGACGGTGAAGAAGTGAAAAAGAAACCGGTTGTAAAAGGTGACCAAGTCGGACGTAACGATCTATGCAAATGTGGTAGCGGCAAAAAATATAAAAACTGCTGTGGAATTGGGAAATAAAGAAAAGCGAAGTCGGCTCGTTTAAAATCGATCTTCCATGAAATTTTATTTTCCAAATGGAAAAGTTTTAAGAATATCCATATAATAAAAAGGGACAAACTCTCTCTGTACAAGCGGAGGGAGTTTCCCTTGTTTTATATAAAAGCGAAAGCAATTACATAGAGGTGAAGAGCATGGAACTAGTAGAAATTAGGCAAGAATTAGAGAAAATGGCTAAGAGATTAGCGGCTTTTAGGGGGTCTCTTTGACCTTCCTGCAAAAGAAAATCGCATTGCAGAATTAGAAGAAACAATGATGGGTGCAGGCTTTTGGGATGACCAACAAGGTGCACAAGTAGTAATTAATGAAGCGAATGCGTTAAAAGAAATGGTTGGGAAGTTTCGTCAGTTAGATGAAACATTTGAAAATTTAGAAGTGACACATGAACTTTTAAAAGAAGAATATGATAAGGATTTACATGAAGAATTAGAATCTGAAGTGAAATCTTTAGTTCAAGAAATGAATGAGTACGAGCTTCAGCTATTACTAAGCGATCCTTATGATAAAAATAATGCAATTTTAGAGCTACATCCAGGTGCTGGTGGAACAGAATCACAAGACTGGGGTTCTATGCTATTACGTATGTATACACGCTGGGCTGAAAAGCGCGGATTTAAAGTAGATACAGTTGATTATTTACCAGGGGATGAAGCGGGAATTAAAAGCGTAACATTATTAATTAAAGGTCATAATGCATATGGCTATTTGAAAGCGGAGAAAGGTGTACATCGTCTTGTGCGGATTTCACCGTTCGATTCTTCAGGTCGTCGTCATACATCGTTCGTATCTTGTGAAGTTGTACCTGAATTTAATGATGATATTGAGATTGAAGTGCGTACGGAAGATTTAAAAATAGATACGTACCGTGCAAGTGGTGCGGGTGGACAGCACGTTAATACGACAGATTCTGCAGTTCGTATTACACATACTCCAACGAATACGGTTGTAACATGTCAATCAGAGCGTTCACAAATTAAAAACCGTGAACATGCGATGAAAATGTTAAAGGCAAAATTATATCAAAAGAAATTAGAAGAGCAGCAAGCAGAGTTGAATGAAATCCGTGGTGAACAAAAAGATATTGGTTGGGGTAGTCAAATTCGTTCTTACGTATTCCACCCATACTCTCTAGTGAAAGACCATCGTACAAATACGGAAGTTGGTAATGTACAAGCGGTTATGGATGGAGAAATTGATCCATTTATTGATGCGTATTTACGCTCTCGTATTTCTTAAGAAAAAAGCCAACGGAATGTTGGCCTATCGGTGAGGGAATAGAGGGTATAAAGAGGTATATCTTGTCTGTATTGATAAGAGAAGGAGGAAGAGAAGTTGAGTGACAACTTCTCTTTTTAATGGGCTTAATTTTATAATACAAGGCCGTATATTGTTTTGTAAAAAGTAGAAAATATAAGAATCGAGCTATACATGATAAGGAAAATAGATAGGGTTTTTTCTTTTCTGCTTTGTAAAAACAGTATCTTTATAGTAATTTACATTTGTTCACAGAATTGAAACAATTGGTGAAAGCTTTATATGAATAGGGTTCTTAATCGATTTGTAAAAAATATCCTATGAAGGATGGTTTTTCTATAAAGGGATAATTATTATAATGGCAAGTGAGAGCTATATGAAAGTATGGCTATATCAGTAATAAGAAGGATATCAACAATGGGGAGCGATATACATGAAAAAGAAATTGTTGGCTATTGCATTAGGAACATCATTAGCTCTTACTGTGGGAGCATGCGGAAAGAAAGAGGAAAATAAGTCTTCTAATCAATCTGCAAGTACAGATAGTGCAGAGCAAATTTTCAAAAAAAGTTGTGCAGGGTGTCATGCTAACGATTTATCTGGTGCAACTGGGCCCGATTTACGAAAAGTAGGCGGTAAATACGACGCGGCGGAGATTGAAAATATTATCCAAAAAGGGCGCGGGGCAATGTCACCGGGACTTATTCAAGGTGAAGATGCAAAAAAAGTATCAGAATGGTTAGCAGAACATAAATAAAAAAGCGCAGGCGGTTTGTTCAGAATAGGAAGAAGCGAGGTTGCCGACTATTCTAGCTGCTAGAGCTAAACAAAAGAAAAGCGGAAGAGGCCAAGATAATGGCCTTTTTCGTATTTCTTTTGTGATGTAACACAACTGTAACAAAAATGTATCCGAATTGGAAACTGAATGATGTTACAATGTAGTTTGTAGAATTTTGCTGAAACATGTACATAAGCAGCAGTGATAGACTGTAAATGCTGTCGCTGTTATTTTGAAACAACAGAAATACTTCTATAAGATTTGTAGTACAACAGAATGTGAGTAAGGGTGAAAGCTGTTGCTTTCATGTTCAGATAGACAGAAAAAGTATGTCGAAAAAAAATCATTAAGTATTGGGTGATAAATAATGATAAAAATGACGAGTGTTTATAAGGAGTATCCAAATGGTATGAAAGCCATCAATGGACTCACAGTTAACATTAAGCAGGGTGAATTTGTATACGTAGTTGGACCGAGTGGAGCCGGGAAATCTACATTTATTAAGATGATGTATCGTGAAGAAAAACCAACAACAGGATCTATCAATGTGAATGGCCTTGTAATTGAATCGTTAGCAGAGCGAGATGTACCGTATTTTCGTCGTCAGCTAGGCGTAATTTTCCAAGACTTTAAATTGCTACCTAAATTAACGGTATATGAGAATGTAGCGTTTGCTTTAGAAGTAATTGAAGAAGAACCTGAAGCAATTCGTGAGCGTGTTACCGAAGTATTGGGTCTTGTAGGTCTTGAAGATCGTGCGGATGCACTTCCAAATGAGCTTTCTGGTGGAGAACAACAGCGTGTGGCGATTGCAAGAGCAATTGTAAATAAGCCAAAAGTTGTAATTGCCGATGAACCGACAGGAAACTTAGATATTGATACAGCGCTTGATATTATGAGTATCTTTAAACGCATTAATGAGCGCGGTACAACAATTGTTATGGCAACGCATAACGCAGATATCGTAAATACAATTCGTCATCGCGTAATTGCGATTGAAGGCGGAAAAATTGTTCGAGATGAGATTGAGGGAGGATACGGATATGAAGAATAAAACCCTTAGTCGACATTTGCGAGAAGGTGTAAAAAATCTATCCCGTAACGGATGGATGACGTTTGCTTCTGTAAGTGCAGTAACAGTTACACTATTACTTGTAGGTGTCTTTTTAACAGCGATTATGAATATGAACCACTTTGCAACGAAAGTGGAGCAAGATGTAGAGATTCGTGTACACATTGATCCAGCAGCAAAAGAAGCTGATCAAAAGAAATTGGAAGAAGATATTAATAAAATTGCAAAAGTAGATTCTGTTAAATATTCTTCTAAAGAAGAAGAATTAAAACGTTTGATTAAAAGCTTAGGTGACAGTGGAAAAACGTTTGAACTATTTGAGCAAGATAATCCACTTAAAAACGTATTTGTTGTAAAAGCGAAAGAACCAACAGATACAGCTACAATCGCGAAAAAAATTGAAAAAATGCAGTTTGTAAGTACAGTTCAATATGGTAAAGGCCAAGTTGAAAAATTATTTGATACTGTAAAAACAGGTCGTAATATTGGGATTCTGTTAATTGCTGGTCTGTTATTCACAGCAATGTTCTTAATCTCTAATACAATCAAAATTACAATTTATGCACGAAGCACAGAGATTGAAATTATGAAACTTGTAGGTGCGACAAACTGGTTTATCCGTTGGCCGTTCTTATTAGAAGGTTTATTCTTAGGGGTACTAGGTTCAATCCTTCCAATTGTCGTGATTTTATCTATTTATAACTCGCTGCAAGGCGTGTTTAACGAGAAGCTGGGCGGCACAATTTTCGAGCTGCTTCCATATAGTCCGTTTGTATTCCAACTTTCCGGTTTATTAGTGTTAATCGGTGCATTAATCGGTATGTGGGGAAGTGTAATGTCAATTCGTCGCTTCTTAAAAGTGTAAAAAGTTGCAAACATAATTCGTACAAGCTTATCATATAGTAGAAATAGGTAAAGGCATCACACAATGTGTGATGCCTTTTGCTACACCACCTGTGTGCTTTGGAAAGGGGAATTCCGCATTGAAACGTAGAGTTGCGATTATTGGAATGGTTGTTGCATTTTTAATTGGTGCTGGCGGAATGTTTGCGGGTATGTATATGTTTGGGGTTAATCCAGCATATGTGGCGCAAACAATAACAAACGATAGTGCTAGCACAAAGCAAGGAAATTTGGCAAAAATTAATGAGGCGTATGCACTGATTGATTCACGTTATGTGGAAGACGTGAAGGATGAAAAATTAGTTGAGGGTGCAATACAAGGAATGTTGTCTACGCTGAAGGACCCTTATTCCACGTATATGGATAAAGAAACGGCGAAGCAATTTGAGCAATCACTTGATCCTGAGCTCGAAGGTATTGGTGCTGAGGTGAACAAAACGGAGGGCAAGCTTATTATTGTATCTCCAATTAAAGGTTCACCAGCAGAAAAAGCAGGCATTAAACCGAACGATCAAATTTTATCGGTAGATGGAAACAGTGTAAAAGATTTATCACGTGAAGAAGCAGTCTTGAAAATTCGTGGTAAGAAGGGAACGGACGTTACACTTGAGATAAAACGTCCAGGAGTGGCAGATCCATTAGAATTTAAAATTAAACGTGAAAAAATCCCAATTTTCACTGTGTTTAGTTCTGTAAAAGAAGAGAAGGGGAAAAATATTGGTTATATCCAAATTACATCTTTCTCTGAAAATACAGCAAAAGAATTTAAAGATCAATTAAAAGAGCTTGAAAAGAAAGAGATAAAAGGCCTTATCATTGATGTGCGTGGCAATCCTGGAGGTTACTTAAATAGTGTACAAGATATTTTAGGATTAATCATGACAGACAAAAAGCCAATGATGCAAGTTGAACAACGAGATGGTGAGAAAAAGAAATTCTCAACTTCATTAAAAGAGAGAAAGCCATACCCGATTTCAGTATTAATTGATAAAGGAAGTGCATCGGCTTCAGAAATTTTAGCAGGTGCATTACAAGAAGGCGAAGGATATGATTTAGTTGGTGAAAAAACATTTGGAAAAGGAACTGTTCAGCAAGCTGTTCCATTTAAAGATGGTAGCAATATTAAATTGACAATGTTTAAATGGCTTACACCAGACGGCAATTGGATTCATAAAAAAGGAATTGCCCCAACAGTGGAAGTGAAACAGCCAGATTATTATCATGCAACGCCAATTCAAATTGAGAAAACACTTTCGTATAACTCAAATGATGTCCAAGTGAAACATGCACAAGAGATGTTGAAGAGCTTAGGATATGTACCTGGACGTGAAGATGGTTATTTCAGTAAGGAAACGGAATCAGCGCTAAAAGCCTTCCAAAATGCAAATGAAATGGAAGCGACAGGTCAGCTTGATAAAAAGACAGCTGAAGCGCTACAAAATAAAATCATTGAAAAGATTCGCTCTGGTGAAAATGATCTGCAATTACAGGCAGCATTAAAATTAATGGCGAAATAAGAAGAAATGCAGGCATGTTATTGCCTGTATTTTTTTGTGCGTGTTAAACAAACGTTTGATTAGTTGTGATAAGATAAAAAGAAATGATTATATAAATGGTGGTGAAACAGTTCGTGGAGGCGTGGTTTTTTGAAATAATGCGAGCAGTTGGGCGTTTTTTCTTACACCCTGCTGTTTATGTATTTTTAATAAGCAGTGTGTTTGTTGGATATTTACGCGTATTACGAGAGAGAAAAGATTTTTCCTTTAAAGTATATGATATTTGGTTTGAACTGCGAACATCTTGGTTTGCAGGAGTTGGATACGGACTGCTTGTATCTGCCATTACAATTGGAGCAGGGTTGGTATTATCAGAGGCGAGTATATGGATGATTTTAATTTGGACACTCGTATTTGGACTAGCTGCTCAGTATAGATATTTATCTGCTGCTTACACATTTGGCGCGGCGATTGTAGCAGCTATATTGTCTTCTAAGCTGCCAATCTCTTTCTTACAGCTTGGGGAAGGAGAAAAGAGTACAATCGCATCACTTGCCATTTTACTTGGCTTGATGCTAGTAGTAGAAGGGTTATTAATTTCGAAAAATGCAGTGCGATACTCAACGCCAAAAATGCGTAAAGGAAAGCGCGGTTTAAATATTGGACTGCATGAATCAAAGCGTTTATGGCTTGTTCCGATTTTTATTCTCGTGCCGGGAGATGCTGTTACACAATTTGTTTCGTGGTGGCCAGTTGTTTCTGTTGGCTCACAAACGTATTCCTTATTCCTTGTACCATTTTTAATTGGCTTTATGCGAACAATTAGAAGTGAGGAACCAAAGGAAGCGTTATTATTTACAGGAAGACGTATATTTGGATTAGCGACTGTTGTTCTTATTTTAGGTGTTGTGAGCTATTGGTGGCCAGTTGTAGCGATTGTTGCAATGGGAGCGGCAATGCTTGGACGATTCACAATTGCAATGAGAGAACGAATTGCTGATGAAACGCGTCCAGCATATTTTGCAGCGCGCGATGATGGATTAGTAGTGTTAGGCACGATCCCGAATACAGTCGGTGCAGAATTGAATCTGAAACCAGGAGAGGTTATTACGAAAGTAAACGGCGTGATTCCTAAAAGTACAGAGGAGTTTTATGATGCGCTGCAGTCCAAGACGACAGGGGCATTTTGTAAGTTAGAAGTACTTGATACAAAAGGTGAGCTTCGCCTTGCTCAAACAGCGCTATATGCAGGTGGACATCATGAATTAGGCATTGTGTTTGTGGAGCAAGATCATAAGTGGGATACGGAAGCTGTGTAATTCTATGATTTTTTATAATAAGATAGAATTGTTTCAAAATTAATTGGAACTATTTCGTGATTGTGATTAGCACGTTTTTCTATAATTAGTAAACCAGAAAATACAAACTGAATGAAATCTAGCTTTGAACTGTACCCCCAATCGTGGACACTTAAAAAGTCCATGATTGGGGGTTTTTGTATATTTTTATAAGCGATCTTCATGATATAAGTGGGGTATGGAAAATGAGTAAAATTATTTTTTAACTTGATGGCGATGTGCCATGTCCCTATGACCTTTTGCACGTGTCTTGGTGGAGCATATTGAAATAAATAAGATAGATTATTTGATTAAAGTGTTACTTTAGGTATATATACTATAATATAGACAGAGTAACATGCATAGAAAGGAACGATGAAATATGCCAAAGCAACAAATTGGAGTTGTTGGTGTGGGCGTTATGGGAAAAAGCCTCGCACTTAACTTTGAGAGTAAAGGGTATTCTGTTGCCCTATATGATATTTCAAAGGAAAAAGTAAATGAAATCATTGAGGAAAATCGTGGTAAAAACATGGTTGGTACTCATATGGTTGAAGAGTTTGTTAACTCACTTGAATCACCTAGAAAGATTTTACTAATGGTTAATGCAGGGGAAATTACAGATAAGGCGATTGATTCTCTGCTTCCTCACCTTGATAAAGGTGATATTTTAATTGACGGCGGTAATACATACTTTATCGATACAGTTCGCCGAAACAAACGTCTTGCCGAAGAAGGAATCAATTTCATCGGAGCAGGTGTGTCAGGCGGAGAAGAGGGTGCATTGAAGGGACCGTCTATTATGCCGGGCGGACAGAAGGATGCATACGAAAAAGTGAAGGATATGCTTGAAAATATCTCTGCAAAAGTGAATGACGAGCCTTGTTGTTCTTATATCGGACCTAATGGGGCAGGCCACTATGTAAAGATGGTTCATAACGGTATTGAGTATGGAGATATGCAATTAATTTGTGAAGCATATTTCTTCTTGAAACAAACACTGGATTTGACTGCAGAAGAGTTTCATGAAATATTTGCTGAATGGAATAAGGGCGAACTGAACAGCTATCTAATCGAGATTACAGCAGACATCTTCACGAAGAAAGATGAAGAAACGGGCAAGCCATTAGTGGATGTTATTCTTGATACTGCGGGACAAAAGGGTACAGGGAAATGGACAAGCCAAAGCGCACTTGATTTAGGTATATCTCTCCCTATTATCACGGAATCTGTATTTGCGCGTTGTATTTCTGCTTTAAAAGAAGAGCGTGTGAACGCAAGCAAAGTTTTATCTGGACCTAAAGATAAAGCAGCACTTGGAATTGAAAAAGCCGAATTAATTGAAGCAGTGCGCCAAGCTTTATATATGAGTAAAATTTGTTCTTATGCACAAGGATTCACGCAATTGAAGGCAGCTTCTGAGGAATATGATTGGAACCTTGATTTTGGCAGCATTTCTATGCTTTGGAGAGGCGGATGTATTATTCGTGCAGCCTTTTTACAAAACATTAAAGAGGCTTATGAGACAAACGCTGACTTACCAAACCTTTTACTTGACCCATACTTTAAAGAAATTGTGGAGTCATACCAAGGCGGATTACGTCAAATTATCGCAGTGGCTGTACAACAAGGTATTCCAGTTCCTGCATTTTCAGCGGCAATTTCGTATTATGACAGCTATCGTACTGCAACACTACCTGCAAACTTGTTACAAGCACAGCGCGATTATTTTGGAGCACATACGTATAAACGAGTAGATAAAGAAGGTACATTCCATACAAAATGGATATAAAATAAAGTGGAAGTGGCTCGTCCAGAATGTGAGGGGGATGGAGCTTCTGACGTAGAGGTGTTTTTTACCTCGCAGGAAGAAGCGAAGCCACCGAATATTCTAGCCACTGGAACTGGACAATAAAGAAAAGCGGAAGCGGCTCGCTCAGAATCGCAGGACGCCCACGCCCCGACAGAGAGGCGCTTTTTGCCTCGTCCGAGGGGCGAAACGACCGGAGATTCTAGCCGCTAGAGCTGGACAATGCTTTTGCTGAATTTTGAGGTGGGAGTATTACTGCCCGCGAATAGCGGTAAAAAATGGACCAAGATTGATATCTTGGTCCATTTTTTATTGGAATAATAGCACACGCGCTGGTGATGCATCTGTACCCATTAGTTTTAATGGAGCTGCAACCATAAAGTATGTTCCCGCTTCTACTTCTTTAAATGTTAATCCTTCGATTACAATAATATCGTGTGCAAATAGTGTTTTATGGGTTGGGTGACCTTCTTGGGCACGTTCAACACCTAATGCATCAATGCCCACACCGCGAATCCCTTTTTCAGCAAGCAGTTTCGCGCCGCTTTCAGCTAAATAAATAAATTCGAAGTTAAATCCTTCATCAAAGGAGTTCTTTGTTTTAAATAAAACAAAATCCCCTTTTTGAATATCGAAGTCTTTCAGGTCTTCAGCAGTAATGCCACTATCAACATGAGTTAAGTCAAAAACCTTTGCTTCGCCTACTAATTTTTCAATATCAAGTGTTTCAAACGTATCCCCGTCATTTATCATGTGCAAAGGCGCATCAATATGCGTTCCTGTATGAGCATCCATTTTTAATGTGGATTCTGTTACATGACCGTTTGTAACTTTGGAAAGTTGAGGCTGTTTCTCTGGTTTATTTTTATATACAGGCATTCCTTCGTAAATAGGTACTGTAATATCATATACTTTTTTCATAAGAATTCCCCTTTGCTTAGATTGAGTAGTCACTATCATCTGAAATAGGCCACCATTGGAAGCTATTTTCCGCAAGTAAATCATCAGAAGCTTGTGGTCCCATTGAGCCTGATTCGTAAGTAAGTAAATCTGTTGATACATCCTGTTGCCATGCTTTAGAAATAACATCAACAAATTTCCATGACAATGCTACTTCATCCCAGTGAGTGAAGTTTGTTGAATCGCCTTGAATTGCATCATATAGAAGTTTCTCGTAAGCTTCCGGTGTATTTACTCCGTCTATGCAGTCATTGCAGTAATCAAGCTTAAATGGTGTTGTTCTTTCAGAAGTACCAATTTTTTTACCATTTAAAACAAGAGAAATCCCTTCATCCGGCTGAATATGAATAATAAGCAGGTTTGGCTGAACGTTGTTTTCTGATTTAGAATATAAATTCATTGGCAATTCTTTAAACTGAATGACAATTTTTGTTGATTTTTCTTGCATGCGTTTCCCTGTACGAATGTAGAACGGCACACCTGCCCAGCGGAAATTATCTATTAATAATTTACCTGCTACAAATGTTTCTGTTCTTGAGTTTGGATCGACTTTACTTTCGCTTCTGTACCCAGGAACTTCTTTTCCATTGATTGTTCCTGGTCCATACTGACTTCTTACAAAATATTGATCAACTTCTTCTACTGTTATCGGTCGAAGTGCACGCAATACTTTAATTTTTTCGCTTCGGATTTCTTCTGTTGTTAAGCGAATTGGTGGTTCCATCGCCAGTAACGCAACCATTTGTAACATATGGTTTTGTACCATATCTCTTAAAGCACCAGAATGGTCATAATAACCTCCGCGGTCCTCTACACCTAAAGATTCACTGGATGTAACTTGAATATTAGAGATGTACTTATTGTTCCATAGTGATTCAAATATTGCATTTGCAAAACGAATGACACCAATATTTTGAACCATTTCTTTTCCTAGATAATGGTCAATACGATAAATCTCGTCTTCCGTAAATGCTTGACGAAGTTTGTCGTTTAATATTTGTGCAGATGAAAAGTCATTTCCAAAAGGCTTTTCAATAATCAATCGATTCCAACCGTTTGAGTTTGTCACACCTTCTGATTTCAAGTAAGAAGCGATTGTTCCGAAAAATTCAGGAGCCATCGCCATATAAAACATTCTGTTTCCTGGAATATTGAATTGTTCTTCTAGGTTAATAAGTAACGTGTTTAAATCTTGGTATGAAGCAGTATTCGTAACATCAAACGCTAAGTAGTGGAAATGAGTTAAAAATTCTTCTAAATCATCCCCTGGTTTAATTTTTGATTCTTGAATAGAGGAAAATACATTTTCACGAAATACATCATTGCTCCATTCACGTCTCGCCACACCAACAACAGCGAAATTTTTAGAGAGATGTCCTTTTTTATATAGGCTATATATAGAAGGGAATAATTTCCTCTTTGCTAAATCGCCTGTTGCTCCAAATATAACCATCGTGCAGTGTGTATTGTCATTCTTGTTCACTGGGTACCCTCACCTTTATCAATGTATAAATACTATCACAGAAGATTTTAACATAATTCGAAAGAAGTCTCCTACTTTTAAGTATGTGTAAGAAAGTAAGAATAAATCTTTTAAATTATTTTAAGATGAAGATTATAGAAAATCAAAAGAAGAGCATGAAATCATTAATACAATGTAGTGTAGTTATTTTGAAGTTGGCGTAATGAGAAAGAAATAAAGTGAAACTTCCGTCAGTGGGAATCGTACTGCCCATGAATGGCGGGATAAAAACCTGCAATTGTAGGAATTAAGACGGAAGAGTTGGGGAAATTAGGAGAGCCGATAGATTTCTGGTACAACGAAATACATTGTGCTATGATATGGAGAAATATAGAATAAAGCCATGTAACGGAGGGGTTTTTTTGCCACATATTGTATTTCGTGGAATTACTACTGAGCAATTAAAGAGTATAAGCAAACCATTAGTAGAAGAGCTCGCAGAGATTTGTGAGTGTGGTACGGATAATTTTACGTTGGAACTACCAAGTTCTACATTTGTATACAATGGGGAAGAAATAGAGGCATTCCCTCTTATTGAAGTAAAATGGTTCGAGCGTGGACAGGAAATTCGTAATCGATTTGCCAATGCCATTACTACATATTTAATGGGTTTTGGACTTCCTGAAGTAGAGGTTGTGTTTACGGTTTTCACAGAGTCAGCGTATTATATTAACGGAAAGCATTGCGCAAGTTAAGGCTTATGTAACATTGATAAACTTATATACATAGGAGGAGATATATTATGATCGTAACAACAACTTCTACTATTCAAGGGAAAGAAATTATTGAGTATATTGACATTGTTAATGGTGAAGCAATTATGGGTGCAAATATCGTCCGCGACTTATTTGCTTCTGTTCGTGACGTTGTCGGTGGCCGTTCTGGTGCATACGAAAGTAAACTAAAAGAAGCACGTGACATTGCGATGGAAGAGATGAAATCTCTTGCGAAGCAAAAAGGTGCAAATGCGATTGTAGGTATTGACGTGGATTATGAAGTAGTTCGTGAAGGGATGCTAATGGTTGCAGTAAGTGGAACTGCTGTCCGTATATAGCATATAAAGAAAGAAGTCGTGCTCATTGCACGGCTTTTTTGTGTTTACAAATGTCTTATATTGTAGAAACTCTGATATATTTAGGGCACCCTAGCATGTCGAATCATCGATATTTCTTGGGAAATGGCAAAGGCCTCGTCGATATATAGGGAAGACATTAGAGTGCTTCCTTCTGGAGTTTCGTACAGTTGCGGCTCGATTTCTAAGCAGCGTAGCATTCTTGTAGTCCCTTCTAAATTTAAGTCAAACTGTAATTGCATTTGAATGAGTTCAACCTTTTGGATAGCACTCTGATCAAAGTCACGATAACTATTCGGAAGTCGTTTAGAAGGTAATCATCCTTTTTCTTCATAATGTCTAAGTGAACGTTCCCTGGTATATGTTTGTTTTGATAATTCTCCAATCTGCAATGTTTTTTACTCTTTTCATACAGATTGTAAACCTTCACACTAATGTGAAGGTCAACTCTGTTTTTTTGCAAATGATTGAACATGGTCTAAGAAGACTTGAATCGCTTTAGAGGGGATAAAGTATTTGCCACGCACGATAGAGAAAGGGCGGATGAGTTTTTTATTTGGAACTTCGATTGGACAAAGTTCTCCTGCTTGTAATTCTTTTCTCACAGTCCAGTCGGAAAGAATTGCGATGCCAAGCCCCGCGGCAACGGCTTCTTTTACACTTTGAATGCTGCTGAATGTAAAGAAGCGTTTCATTTTTAAATGGTGCTGATGGATAAAGCGATCGCTATAGGCGCGTGTTCCAGATCCACTTTCTCTAAGTACCCATACTTGGTCTTGTAAGGAATCTTCATTTATTATTCTGGTATTTAGAAGAGAATGATTAGGCGGAACAACAAGTTTCATTTCATCTTCCATAAAGGTCTCTACATTGATATCGGTGTATATGACTTGTCCCTCTACTAAGCCTATATCAATTTGATTGGAACGAATACTTTGGAGAACTTCTTCTGTATTGGAGATGAATGTATGTACTTCCACGCGTGGATTTTCATTGGCGTAACGCGCCAATATTTTTGGAAGTAAGTATTCACCGATTGTAAAACTTGCACCGATGCGCAGCGTTCCTGTGACAACGTTATGTAGTTCGTTAATTTCTTGTTTTGCCTCTTCATAAAGAGATAACATTTGCTTTGCGTGAATGTATAAAATGTTACCAGCTTCTGTCACTTGGACATGTTTTGGGGAACGCTGAATAAGCGTCGTACCAAATTCGTTTTCTAAATTACGAATATGCATGCTGACGCCAGGTTGTGAAAGGTTAAGTAGTTCTGCGGCACGAGAGAAATGCTTTTGTTCTACAACAGTCACAAATATTTTTAAAATATCAACATTCATTGTGTTTACTCCTTTACTTTGAATTCGACTGTACTGTGTATGTTGGTTATGTCTAGCTATAGCGGCAAGAATGGTCGGTGGCTTCGCATCTTCCTGCGAGTCAAAAAGCGCCTCTCTGTCAGAAGCTCCATCCCCCTCACATTCTGAGCGAGCCGCTTCCGCATTTTTAGTTTATCATAAGTTTTCTTAATGATTGAGATTGGATATTGGTATTAAACTTATCATTGAAAATCTTCTATAATGTAAATATAACGAACATGCATGTTTCAATACGATTATTGGAGTGGTACAAAGTGGAACAAACACTGGTTATGCAAAAAAAGAAGCGTCTCGGTTTTTCACAAGGGATTGGGATTACGCTGTTAATTGCGATTGCTGCGAAATTTTTAGCAGAGCTTCCATTTTTAAATATTATGGGCCAATTGGTTATTGCTATTCTGCTCGGTATGATTTGGAGAGCAACTATTAGCATACCCTATGAAGCGGTAGCAGGAACGAATTTTGCTAGTAAGAAGTTACTTCGGTTCGGGATCATTTTACTAGGGATGCGTTTGAATTTAGTTGATATTGCAAAGGCGGGGCCAAAAGTGCTAGTTATTGCGGGGATTGTCATTGCCTTTACAATTGTTGTTGTATATACGCTAACACGTGTTTTTAAAGTCGATAAGAAACTTGGGATTTTAACAGCGTGCGGGACAGCGATTTGCGGCGCGGCTGCAGTCGTGGCAATTGCACCGCAAGTGAAAGCAAAGGATGATGAAACAGCAGTCGGTGTGGCTATTATTGCTATTTTAGGTACGATTTTCACACTCATTTATACTATATTGTATCCGGTTCTGGGCTTATCTCCTTATGGCTATGGTGTATTCTCTGGGGCGACGTTGCATGAAATTGCGCATGTCATCGCCGCGGCTGCGCCAGGCGGAAGTACGTCTGTTGATATTGCGGTAATTGTGAAGTTAACACGTGTTGCTATGCTGGTACCAGTGGCCATCTTAATTGGCTTATGGTTTAATCGCAGCGAAGGAAAAGGACAAAAGAGTTCATTGCGTGACCTCCCAATCCCGTGGTTTATTTTTGGTTTTTTAGCAATGAGCGCGGTTCATTCGTTAGGAATTATACCGGAGTTTGTTGCAGGTTATATTGTTGTCCTCGCGTACATGCTTATTGCGATGGCAATGGCGGGGCTTGGTTTAAATGTAGAATTTACGACGTTCCGTAAATTAGGAAGTAAAGCATTTGTAGCTGGGTTGATAGGATCTGTTTGCCTATCGATTCTTGGTTATATTCTTGTATATGCGTTAGGGTTTATGTAATGTAACAGAAGGAGATATAGTTCATATGTTTCCTTTTTATAAAATATTATTTCTGTAAAAGCTGTGTACATGAAGAATGTACACAGCTTTTTTGAATTTTTTTACAAAAACACTTGAAAGTTACGTTACGTCATCTTTTACAATGAAAGAGGAAAGGGTGATGGAAATGATTTCGATTCAAGAGCTTACAAAGGAAACGGGAGTTACAGTAAGAACGCTTCGTTATTATGATCAAATTGATTTGCTAAGGCCGAGCGGAAAAACGGAAGGGGGACACCGTTTATATAGTGAAACGGACGTTATTCGCTTACAGCAAATTTTATTTCTAAAAGAAATAGGTTTCTCATTGAAAGAGATTACGAATATGTTAGTGACAGGTGGATTCAGCTTAAAAGAATCATTAGAACAGCAGCTTAAGTTTGTGCAGGAAGAGAAGAAAAAATTCACTCGGATGGAACGGATTTTACAGGCGGTTGTGTATTCAGCGGAACTTGAAGGAGAATTAAACTGGAAAATTATGTTTGAACTTATTCAACTTTCACAGCAGTCTCCTCGTATACGCGAAATGTTTCAAAAACAAATATTTTCAGATGAGGAGCAAAAACTTCTTCGTAATTTGCCAAATATGAGCGAGGAAGATGAGAATGTTCGAGAATGGGTGGATATATTGAAGCAGTTACGTAGCTTTATGACAGAAGGTAAAGATACATCTCATGATGAAGTACAAGAGGCTACAAAAAGGTTAATGGGGAAATGTATAGAGATGGCAAACGGTGATGAGGCATTTCTAGATAAATTGTGGGAAGTAAGAAAATCAAAAGAAGATTCACAAAAGATGAATATGTATCCAATTGAAGAGGAGCTTCTAGCGTATATGGATGAGGCTTTTCGTATATATGATGAGAGGGAGCGTAGGAAATGAGTATACTTACAGAATATCGTTGGTATTTCTTAATCGGTGCAGAAATTGTATTTTGGGTATCAGCTATTGGATTTTTTTTACTACGTTACGGATTGCGATTCAAGAAAGCCAGTTTCATTGTCGGGATTGTATTGTTGCTTAATGAAGTATTTATTTTAGCTCTAGGTGCCATTGATTATTATCAAACAGGTAAGTTTTCTAACTTTCAAATCATTACGGTAGTGATACTACTATATGCACTCTTTTATGGAAAAAAAGATTTAAAGAAACTAGATATACGTATGCAGAAACTTGTTGCGAAATGGCGGAATGAACCACTTTCGCATATAGAAGAACCGTTAGAGCTAACAGGCTGGGCTTATACAAAGCGGGAGATTGGACAATGGAGTTTACATCTTCTTTTATTTATCGCTATTCACATTGTATTTTTCTTTATGTATGGGTTCGTGCCGATTGAACAGTGGGGAGATTGGCTTGAAAAAGGCATTGTGTTAAATGAGGCGGCAAGTCGGGTGAGTCAAGTATGGAGCGTTGTATTTTTAGCGGATACGATCATTACATTTTCATATGTTATCTTTCCGAAAGAAGAAAAGAAGCTGTCATCCTAATTAGGACAACAGCTTCTTTTTTAAGCAACATCTTCTTTTTGTTCATTTCGAAGAGTGCTATTTTTATAACCGTAACTGAAATAGACAACAAGCCCGATTACAAGCCAGATAACAAAGCCCATCCATGTTGTTATTGGGAGTTGCAATGCTAAATATCCACAGAATAAAACGGCTAAAGCAGGGATCCATGGTACGAATGGCACTTTAAAAGCGCGAGGTAGATCTGGTTGTTTTTTGCGTAAGATGATTACTCCAATCGATACAACGATGAATGCGAATAGTGTACCGATATTCGTTAATTCTGCTAGTTTATTTAAAGGAACGAAACCAGCGAAGAAAGCAACCATAGTTGCAGTGATCCAACTATTGATAACGGGTGTTTTTGTTTTTTTGTTCACGCGAGAAAGTGCTTTTGGTAGTAAGCCATCGCGACTAATTGCGTAAAATAAACGTGTTTGTCCATATAACATAACGAGTAATACAGTTGTAATGCCAGTAATGGCTCCTAAAGAAATGAAACCAGCAACCCAATCTTGTTGAATGTATTGTAGTGCAAATGCAACAGGGTTTTTCACACCTAACTGATCGTAAGGCACAATTCCAGTTAGAATTAATGAAACAACGATATATAAAATTGTACAGATTGTTAAAGAAGCAATAATACCGATTGGCATGTTACGCTGTGGATTTTTGACTTCTTCAGCAGCTGTTGATACAGCGTCAAATCCGATGTAAGCAAAGAATACAGTTGCAGCTCCAGTTGTTACGCCAGAGAAGCCGAACGGCATAAATGGCGTCCAGTTTTCAGGTTTTACATAGAAGGCGCCAACACCGATAAAGAGTAAAACAACAAAGAGTTTGATAGCTACCATGATAGCATTAAAACGAGCTGATTTTTTGGCTCCTCTTGTTAATAACAATGTCATAAGAAAGATGATACAGATTGCAGGTAAATCTACATATGTTCCCGCTTCAGGATTATATGCGCTTGTTAAAGCGGTAGGTAATGTAATCCCGAATCCGCTCAATAGCCCTTGGAAATAACCCGACCAGCCTGATGCAACAGCTGACGAAGCCAATCCGTATTCTAAAATTAAATCCCATCCTAAAATCCAAGCGATTAACTCTCCAAATGTCGCATAGCTATAAGTGTATGCACTACCAGATACCGGTACAGTTGATGCAAATTCAGAATAACATAATGCTGCAAATACACAGGCTAAACCGGAAAAAATAAACGATAAAATAAGTGCTGGTCCCGCATGTTCTGCTGCGGCAACGCCGGTAAGAACAAAAATCCCAGTTCCGATAATAGCGCCGACCCCAAGCATAGTAAGGTCAAATGCGCCGAGCTCCTTCTTTAACGATGCTCCTTTTTGTTCTGACTGCGCTAATAATGCTGAAATGGATTTTTTTCGAAATAGATTCATATAGTTTCCTCATCTCCTTTTGTTTAAAAATTCAGAAAAATAAATTCGTTTTGTCGCATAATGTCGAATCCTTGTAGTTCGTATTCTAATGTGAAAAAATTACTTTGTAAACATATATTTTTTAGAAAATTCTACCTTTTCTGTATTCTGGTTGTTTTTTCTCGCTAATTTCGTGTTGAACGAGTGTATAAAGCCAAAATGAGCGGAGTGACCAACTTAGATAAGTTTGAAAAAAGGTGAGTTCTGTATCAACAGAAGTCATCTTCTTTATATTCAATTGATATCGATAATGATTGTAGTATGTCATATATCTCTTAATTTCATTTTTTAGCTGAGTAAAAGATTCGCAAGGCTTTGTTTGTGGATGTGTGAATGAGCACTGTTCAAATTCCGTCGTTTTTGATTCTAGTTTAATCTTTCAAAAATTGTATTGAAAATTTGAGGTTTTAGGAGTACCATATTACATATTCAAATATTTGAAGATGTAATATGGTGCTTTTTCAAATTAAGGGTAAGTAATGGAGGTATTTGAATGGGAAACGAAATGCAACAATTTAAAGCGGACTTCTTTAAAGCCTTAGCACATCCTTTGCGAATAGGTATTTTAGAATTATTGTCAGAGGGTGAAAAAAGTGTAAATGAAATTCAAGCTATTCTTAATAAGGAGGGTTCAGCTGTTTCTCAACAATTAAGCGTACTACGTTCAAAGAATATTGTTGTTGGTACCAAAGATGGGAAACGAGTTTTATATTCTTTACGAGATCCTATGATTGTGGATTTACTGGTAGTTGCAAAGCGGATTTTTAACAACCATTTAATCGATACAATTTCAATGTTAGAGGAACTAGATGTAACAGAGCGTGAATCGATCGGTAAGGAGGGCTAGGTTGAGCATTGAAGTTAAGAAAGAAGATATCATTCAACATGGAATGGAGATATTTCGCTCAATAGGAGCTTATCACGTTTGTAGCATTTGTATTAAAAGTGGAAACTCTTGTTGTTTTTCATGTCAACATTTACAAGATGGAGTTGGATGTCAAAAAAGAAATACAGCTTGTACAGCCTGGTTATGCGGAATTCAGTGCTTTTTGTTTGACCAAATAGGATTACTAGATGAATGGAATCGTTTTTGGAGTGAAATTCCAGGACAAATGTTTCGTAGGGATATTACACCAGATACAGTAAGAATTACATCGTTTATAGATATGAAAAAGCTAGAGAGTCGAAATGGATTACTTTTAGCAGAAAGATTAGAATCCTACGTACAAGAAGGCGGAGATATAGGCAAATTAGAACGGCATTTAAGCAAAACGTATAACCAATATTAGGATGATACTCTTTTGTAACGGGGTAGAGAGCTTTTAAATGTATTTGTAATACAAATTTATCACAAGAAAATATTCTTTCAGGAGAAAAGAAGTAAGATTTATTAAAAATAGAAAAGAAGGTTTTGTAATGAAAGGGTTATTTACAGGAAGGTTTGAAGGATATTCATTAGGACATTTTCAAAAAGATCTTCTTTCTGGAATGATTGTCGGAGTCGTCGCGATTCCACTTGCTATGTCTTTTGCTATAGCTTCTGGTGTTAAGCCGGAGTATGGAATCTATACAACATGTATTGCCGGGATACTCATTTCGTTATTTGGTGGTTCAAAGTATCAAATTGGAGGGCCTACAGGTGCTTTTGTTCCAATTCTTTTAGGGATTGTAATTACCTATGGGTATGAAAATTTACTACTGGCCGGTTTATTAGCCGGAATTATCTTATGCCTTATGGGAATTTTTAAACTAGGATCTTTAATTAAATTTATCCCGCGCCCTGTAACAATTGGTTTTACATCAGGTATTGCTGTTAGTATCTTTACGGGACAAATTGCTAGTTTTTTAGGTTTAACAGGTATAAAAAAGCATGAGGCATTTATAGCAAACCTAAATGAAATCTTTATCCATATTGATACCATTAATTTTTATAGTATTATAACTGCTCTGATTTGCCTTTTGGTTATATTGATAACACCAAAGATTTTGCCCAAAGTACCTGGTTCATTAGTAGGTGTTGCTATTTCAACTATAATTGCTGCTGTATTTTTTTCAGGTCATGTACCTACCATTGGTACAGCGTATGGTACGATTCCGAACACACTTCCTCAGTTTGATATACCAGAAATCACGTTAGAGCGCATAAAACAGTTAATTGGCCCTGCATTTGTTATCGCCATGTTGGGTGGTATTGAATCCCTTTTATCTGCTGTCGTGGCAGATGGTATGACAAATAGTAAACACAACAGTAACAAAGAACTTATTGGTCAAGGAGTTGCCAATGTTGTTACATCATTATTTGGAGGGATTCCAGCAACAGGGGCGATTGCCCGCACGGCAACTAATATTAAAAGTGGGGCTGTATCTCCAATGTCAGGTGTTATTCATGGGATATTTGTGTTATCCACACTTCTACTGTTAGCGCCATATGCCTCACATATTCCACTTGCTAGTATGGCTCCTATTTTAATGGTAGTAGCTTGGAATATGAGTGAACAAAAACATTTTGTTCACATACTTAAGATGAAGACAGGGGATTCTCTTGTATTGCTCGTAACATTCTTGCTTACTGTATTTACTAGCTTGACAACAGCTGTGGAAGTCGGCCTTATTTTAGCTGTTATTTTGTTTACAAAACGTATGAGTAATATGCTTGTCATATCTAAAGTGCTTCCTGATCATACAAAAAAGAATGAAAAATTATTACCACATGTGGTAAATAAGGCACATGATTGTCCACAAATTAGTATTTACACAATAGAGGGCCCACTGTTTTTTGGTGCTGCTCAAACATTTGAACAAAACATTTTAGGGACTATTCATTATAAGCCAAAAGTTTTAATTTTACGTATGGGAAAAGTTCCTTTTATCGATACAACAGGAGAAGCATACTTTAGAAATATTATTCAGCATTTTAAAAAACAAGGTGGTGTACTTCTCATCTCAGGAATTCAATCCGAGTTAAAAGCAACTCTAGATAAGAATGGATTGTACAACGAAATCGGGGAAGAACACTTTTTTGATCACACAGGAGAAGCGATTAACCGCGCTCTAGAACATTTGAATACGAAAAAATGTACAGGATGTAAGCATTTTGCTTTTCATGAATGTGCCCAACTTTCTCAGCAAGCTAATGTAATAAATAATAAAACCAATGCATTGGATTTTTAAATGTATTCTATAAAAAGTTTAGTTGATCTACGTTTTTAATGATTTTATAAAAGCTTAAAATGGAGGAAATAAAAATATGTCTAATTTACCAAATTGCCCAAAATGTAATTCAGAATACACTTATGAAGATAGAAATCTTTTTGTTTGTCCAGAGTGTGCCCATGAATGGGATTTAGAGTCAGGGGCGGAAAATAATGAGGATACAAAAGTTGTTAAAGATGCCAATGGAAACGTGTTAAACGATGGTGATTCTGTCACAGTTATTAAAGATCTGAAAGTAAAAGGAACTTCATCAGTTGTGAAAATCGGTACAAAAGTGAAGAATATCCGTCTAGTTGATGGAGATCATGATATTGATTGTAAAATTGATGGTTTTGGTGCCATGAAATTAAAATCAGAATTTGTTAAAAAAGTATAAATGATTTTTCATACAATAAAATTTTGACCACTGCAAACAAATTAATAGCAAAAAGCCGATTTATCCCTTAGCGCACAGTACACAGGAAATCGGCTTTTTTTTGTGGAATTTTGCTTAGCATACAAAATTCGCGGTTTGTTGGTGCTGCTCAATATTGATTGTCGAAAACTTTACCGAATATCTGTTCGTTTTCTTGGTTTTTTTATGGGCATTCGTGGTAAAATGGGAATACAGATTTTTTACGAGGAGGTCGGTTTTGTTTGGAACATCAATTTGAGATTGTCTCAGAATATTCCCCGCAAGGTGATCAGCCGAGGGCGATAAAGCAGCTGGTAGCAGGGATTAATAATGGTAAGAAACATCAAGTGTTGCTTGGAGCGACAGGAACGGGAAAAACATTTACGATTTCGAATGTTATTAAAGAAGTGAAAAAGCCAACACTTGTAATGGCTCATAATAAAACGCTAGCAGGACAGTTGTACAGTGAACTGAAAGATTTCTTTCCAAACAATGCTGTTGAGTATTTTGTGAGTTATTACGATTATTATCAACCGGAAGCGTATGTACCACAAACCGATACGTTTATTGAGAAAGATGCACAAATTAATGATGAGATTGATAAATTGCGTCACTCAGCAACATCAGCTTTATTTGAACGAGATGATGTCATCATTGTAGCGAGTGTTTCTTGTATTTACGGCTTAGGTTCTCCGGAAGAATATCGTGAGCTTGTTGTTTCTCTGCGCGTTGGTATGGAGAAGGAACGCAATCAATTACTTCGTGAACTTGTTGATGTGCAGTACGGCCGCAATGATATTGATTTCCAGCGTGGAACATTTCGTGTGCGAGGGGATGTAGTCGAGATTTTCCCTGCATCGCTTGATGAACATTGTATCCGTATTGAGTTTTTTGGTGATGAGATTGATCGTATCCGTGAAGTGAATGCTTTAACAGGTGAAGTATTAGCAGAACGTGAACATGTGGCAATCTTCCCGGCGTCTCACTTCGTTACACGTGAAGAAAAAATGAAGATTGCTATTGAAAATATTGAAAAAGAATTAGAAGAACGTTTAAAAGAATTAAATGATAACGGTAAGTTGTTAGAAGCACAGCGGATTGAGCAGCGAACACGTTATGATTTAGAGATGATGCGCGAAATGGGATTTTGTTCGGGGATTGAGAACTACTCCCGTCATTTGACGCTCCGTCCAGCGGGTTCAACGCCATATACATTAATAGATTATTTCCCTAAAGATTTCCTAATTGTGATGGATGAGTCACACGTAACAGTCCCGCAAGTAAGAGCGATGTATAACGGAGACCAAGCGCGTAAGCAAGTACTTGTTGATCATGGATTCCGTTTGCCGTCAGCAATGGATAATAGACCGCTTATGTTTGAAGAGTTTGAAGAGAAAACGAATCAAGTTGTGTACGTATCAGCAACACCGGGTCCATATGAACTAGAACATGCACCGGAAGTTGTGGAGCAAATTATTCGTCCAACTGGGCTCTTAGATCCGCAAATTGATGTAAGGCCAATTGAAGGGCAAATTGATGATTTACTAGGAGAAATACAAGACCGGATTGCGAAAAATGAGCGCGTATTAATTACGACATTAACAAAGAAAATGTCAGAGGATTTAACAGATTACTTAAAAGATGTTGGGATTAAAGTAAACTATCTTCATTCTGAAATTAAGACGCTGGAGCGAATTGAGATTATTCGTGACCTTCGCCTTGGTAAATTCGATGTGCTTGTCGGTATTAACTTATTACGAGAAGGACTTGATCTTCCGGAAGTATCGCTTGTAGCTATTTTAGATGCGGATAAAGAAGGTTTCTTACGTTCAGAACGATCATTAATTCAAACAATTGGTCGTGCAGCACGTAATGAAAATGGCCATGTAATTATGTATGCAGATCGCATAACGAAATCAATGGGAATTGCGATTGAAGAGACGAAACGTCGTCGTCAAAAGCAAGAAGCTTACAATGAAGAGCATGGTATTACACCGAAAACGATTCAAAAAGAAGTGCGCGACGTGATTCGTGCAACAACAGCCGCAGAAGAAACTGAAGTGTATGAAGCGGAGCCAGCTAAGAAAATGACGAAGAAAGAACGGGAAAAAACAATTGCGAAGATGGAAGCAGAAATGAAGGAAGCCGCAAAAGCACTAGACTTCGAGCGTGCAGCTGAGCTGAGAGATTTACTGCTAGAATTAAAAGCGGAAGGGTGAAAATAGTGAGCAAAGATTTTATCGTTGTAAAAGGTGCGAGGGCGCATAACTTAAAAAATATTGATGTAACCATTCCGAGAAATCAGCTCGTTGTTGTGACAGGTTTGTCTGGTTCAGGGAAATCATCGTTAGCATTTGATACGATTTACGCCGAAGGGCAGCGCAGGTACGTGGAGTCTTTATCCGCGTATGCGCGCCAGTTTTTAGGACAAATGGATAAACCGGATGTGGATACAATTGAAGGTCTATCTCCAGCGATTTCAATTGATCAAAAAACGACGAGCCGTAACCCGCGCTCAACAGTTGGAACAGTAACGGAGATTTATGATTATTTACGTCTATTATTTGCGCGTATTGGGACGCCAATTTGCCCGAACCACGGGATTGAAATTACATCTCAAACGGTAGAACAAATGGTAGATCGTGTACTTGAATATCCAGAACGTACGAAATTACAGGTGTTAGCACCGATTGTATCAGGCCGTAAAGGTGCGCATGTGAAAGTGTTAGAAGATATAAAGAAACAAGGTTATGTACGCGTTCGTGTTGATGGAGAAATGCTTGATGTGTCTGAAGAAATTACGTTAGATAAAAACAAGAAGCATTCCATTGAAGTCGTAATTGACCGTATCGTTGTGAAAGAAGGGGTTGCAAGCCGCCTTGCAGATTCTCTTGAAAGCGCATTGAAACTAGGCGGAGGTCGTGTATTAATCGATGTGATTGGAGAAGAGGAACTTTTATTTAGTGAGCATCATGCTTGCCCGCATTGTGGTTTTTCAATCGGTGAATTAGAGCCGCGTATGTTCTCTTTCAATAGCCCGTTTGGAGCTTGTCCGACTTGTGATGGACTTGGTTCGAAACTGGAAGTAGATTTAGAACTTGTGATTCCAAACTGGGATTTATCGTTAAATGGGCATGCGATTGCTCCTTGGGAACCGACAAGCTCGCAGTATTATCCACAATTGCTACAATCTGTGTGCAATCATTACGGAATTGATATGGATATGCCTGTTAAAGATATTCCGAAAGATTTGTTTGATAAAGTACTATACGGAAGCGGCGAAGAAAAGGTATATTTCCGCTATGTGAATGACTTTGGACAAGTGAAAGAAAGTGAGATTTTATTTGAAGGTGTTATTCCAAATATCGAACGTCGTTATCGTGAAACGAGTTCTGATTACATTCGCGAACAAATGGAGAAGTACATGGCGGAGCAGACGTGTCCGAAATGTAAGGGGGGCCGTTTGAAGCCAGAAAGCTTAGCTGTTTTTGTTGGCGAGAAAACAATTGCGGATGTAACGAAGTACTCTGTTCAGGAAGTGTATGATTTCTTTTCCAACATTGAATTGACTGAGAAGCAAGAACAAATTGCTCGTTTAATTTTACGTGAAATTAAAGAGCGAGTAGGTTTCTTAGTTAATGTTGGACTTGATTATTTAACTTTAAGCCGTGCAGCAGGAACGTTATCAGGTGGTGAAGCACAGCGTATTCGCTTAGCGACACAAATCGGTTCAAGTCTTACTGGCGTACTATATATTTTAGATGAACCTTCCATTGGTTTGCATCAGCGTGATAATGATCGTCTGATTCGTACATTACAGGAAATGCGCGACTTAGGAAATACGCTAATCGTTGTTGAACATGATGAAGATACAATGATGGCAGCAGATTACTTGATTGATATCGGCCCTGGTGCAGGAATTCATGGTGGGCAAGTTGTGTCAGCCGGATCACCAGATGAAGTGATGAATGATGAAAATTCATTAACTGGTCAATATTTAAGCGGGAAGAAGTTTATTCCGGTTCCACTTGAAAGACGTAAAGGGGACGGACGTAAAGTTGAGATTATTGGTGCAAAAGAAAATAACTTAAAAAATGCGAAGATGTCATTCCCACTTGGGACATTTGTTGCAGTAACTGGTGTATCTGGTTCTGGAAAAAGTACGATGGTCAATGAAGTTTTATATAAATCCTTAGCGCAGAAGTTATATAAGGCGAAGAGTAAGCCAGGAGCACATAAGGATATTAAAGGTCTTGAGCATTTAGATAAGGTTATTGATATTGATCAATCACCAATTGGGCGTACACCACGTTCAAACCCAGCAACATATACAGGTGTGTTCGATGATATTCGTGATGTGTTTGCACAAACGAATGAAGCAAAAGTACGTGGATATCAAAAGGGACGCTTTAGTTTTAACGTAAAAGGTGGTCGCTGTGAAGCTTGCCGCGGTGATGGAATTATAAAAATTGAAATGCACTTCTTGCCGGATGTATATGTTCCGTGTGAAGTATGTCACGGTAAACGTTATAACCGCGAAACGTTAGAAGTAAAATATAAAGATAAGAACATTTCTGAAGTATTAGGAATGACAATTGAAGATGGGGTAGAGTTCTTTGCGAATATCCCGAAAATTAAAAGGAAATTACAGACGCTTGTAGATGTAGGACTAGGATATATGAAATTAGGACAGCCGGCTACTACGCTATCAGGCGGTGAGGCGCAGCGTGTGAAATTAGCATCTGAATTACATCGCCGTTCTACAGGTCGTACGTTATATATTTTAGATGAGCCAACGACTGGTTTACATGCACATGATATTGCACGCCTTCTAGAAGTATTACAGCGACTTGTTGAAAGTGGTGAGACAGTGCTTGTAATTGAGCATAATTTAGATGTAATTAAGACAGCTGATTACATTGTTGACCTTGGTCCAGAAGGTGGAGACAAAGGTGGTCAAATCGTTGCATCGGGTACACCGGAACAAGTGGTTAAAGAAGAGCGTTCCTATACAGGAAAGTATTTAAAAGAAATTCTACAGCGTGATACAGCTCGTATGAAAGAGAAAATGAAAGAGGTTGAAGTAGGGAGCTAAGCCGATTGGCTGGCTCCTTGCTTTGGTTTGGGAGAGGATTTAGCGTAATAGGTATACAAGTATAAGGGCTGGAATAAGTTGTTATATAAACTCATTTCGATTTTTATCATACAAATCATGGTTCCGAGGTCCAAAGGTGGCCTCTATTCAGTTTCCCCTTCTGTCTTCGCATGTCATGGGTCCTGCTTCTATGCATGGGCGGACGCTCTCTCTCACTAAAAAGGAAAGGTTTTGTATCGTTTTTTAAATGGTCACTTGGCGTTTACAATCCATTAGCGTATGATTAAGTATATATGTCAAAAGGATGTGTAAGAAAATGAGATGGATTCTATCACTTCTTGTAAATAGCGTTGTGTTAATTGTAGTATCAGGTCTTCTGAAGGGAATTGCACCAGACGCATTTTACATAGAAAACATACAAACCGCGATTATCGCGAGCATTATTTTATCGATTTTAAATGTGTTTGTAAAACCGTTATTAATTTTAATTACGTTACCGATTACTGTTTTAACATTTGGCTTCTTCCTAATTGTAATTAATGCAATTACGTTAGAGATGACAGATTCTTTATTAGGTGACGCTTTTAACATATCAGGATTTGGTGTAGCAATTCTGGCGGCAATTTGTATTTCGATTTTAAATATGCTAATTGATAAAGTAATTGTCGAGCCATTAGCTGAAAAGAAGTAGAAAAATGACAAAAAGAAAAACATTTCATGACGCTCATGAAATGTTTTTTTCTATTTACTAGAAACCATATTTCTTGTTTTCAGAAAAAAATGGTACAATATCGGTTAGAATGGAATTTTACATCAAATGAGACTGAACCCGCAGCGGAGTGGAGGTTTACATATGCCAAAAGTAAGGACAAAAGATTTAATTGAACAATTTCAATTGGAATTAGTAAGTGGTGAAGAAGGGATTCATCGTCCAATTGATACAAGTGATTTATCGCGACCTGGAATTGAAATGGCAGGATTCTTTACATATTATCCAGCAGATCGTGTGCAGCTTCTTGGAAAAACAGAGCTTACGTTTTTTGATACATTAACAAGCGAACAGAAGCAAGAAAGAATGACAGCTCTTTGTACAGAAGAGACGCCTTGTATTATCGTAACTCGTAGTCAAGATGTACCTGAGGAATTATTGCAAGCGTCACGTGAATCTGGTGTACCTCTTTTGCGTTCTGCACAAACGACAACAAGATTATCAAGTCGCTTAACGAACTATTTAGAAGGTAAGTTAGCGCCAACAACTGCCGTTCACGGTGTATTAGTAGATATTTACGGAGTTGGTGTTTTAATTACAGGTCAAAGTGGTGTCGGGAAAAGTGAAACAGCACTTGAGCTTGTAAAGCGTGGTCATCGCTTAGTGGCGGACGATAGCGTAGAAATTCGTCAAGAAGATGAAGATACGCTAGTAGGAAGTTCTCCAGATTTAATTGAGCATTTATTAGAAATTCGTGGTCTAGGTATTATTAACGTCATGACGCTATTTGGTGCAGGTGCGGTGCGAAACTATAAGCGTATTACACTTGTAATTAATCTTGAGATTTGGGATCAAAAGAAAAATTATGATCGCCTCGGTCTTGATGAAGAGAAAATGAAAATTATAGATACAGAACTTACGAAGATTACACTACCAGTTCGTCCTGGTCGAAACTTGGCTGTTATTATTGAAGTAGCAGCGATGAACTTCAGATTAAAACGAATGGGAGTCAATGCAGCTCAGCAATTTTCAGAGCGTCTAATGAGTGCGATTGAGCTAGGAAATCAAGAGTAATTTGGAAGAGGGAGGTCATACATATGCTGTTAGGTTCTGTACCACAGCTAGATCGTGTAGCGATTCAACTTGGACCATTCCCAGTCTATTGGTATGGGATTATTATTGGGACAGGTGTTTTGCTTGGACTTTGGTTAGCTACACGCGAGGGTGAACGATTAGGTATTCCAAAAGATACTTTTATTGATCTTGTTTTAATTGCAGTACCAATTGCAATTATTTGCGCACGTGCATACTATGTTATTTTTGAGTGGGAATATTATATGCAAGACCCACGCCAAATTATTAATATTCGTCAAGGTGGCTTGGCGATTCATGGTGGCTTAATTGGAGCGGTTATTACAGGAATTATTTTTGCGAGAAAGCGTGGTCTTTCATTCTGGAAGCTAGCTGATATTGCAGCACCAAGTATTCTTCTTGGGCAAGCAATTGGACGCTGGGGGAACTTTATGAACCAAGAGGCTCACGGCGGTGAAGTAACAAGACAGTTTTTAGAGAGCTTACATTTACCAGAGTTTATAGTGAATCAAATGTATATTGATGGAGTATATTATCATCCAACGTTCTTATATGAATCATTATGGAATTTTGCAGGGGTAATTGTATTATTGTTATTACGCAAAGCGAATTTACGTCGTGGTGAATTATTCTTTACGTACTTAATTTGGTATTCGGTAGGACGCTTCTTTGTGGAAGGCTTACGTACGGATAGCTTAATGTTAGGGCCGCTTCGCATTGCGCAAGTGGTGTCCATCGGGCTTGTTGTGATTTCAATCATTTTCATTATTGTGAGACGTAAAATGGGGCAAGCTGATAAAAGATATTCAGAAAACTAGAAAAAAGTAGCATCTTATATGAGATGCTGCTTCTTTCATATTTAGCCAGTGAAAGGACTTTAACATATGAAAATAAATACAGTGTTATTTGATTTAGATGGAACATTAATAAATACAAATGAACTTATTATTTCTTCTTTTTTACACACGTTACATAAGTACTATCCAGATCAGTATAAGCGTGAGGATGTATTGCCATTTATCGGTCCATCTTTGCATGAGACGTTTAGTTCAATGGATGAGGATAAAGTGGATGAGATGATTCAGTGCTATCGTCAGTATAATCATGACCATCATGACGAATTAGTGGAAGAATATGAAACTGTCTATGAAACAGTTCGGGAATTAAAGAAACAAGATTATAAAATTGGAATTGTAACAACGAAGGCAAGACAAACAGTAGAAATGGGTTTAAAGCTTTCGAAGTTAAATGAGTTCTTTGATGTTGTTGTGACAATTGATGATGTACAGCATGTGAAACCACATCCAGAACCTATTCAAAAAGCATTAAAACTATTGGATGCGAAACCAGAAGAAACTTTAATGGTTGGAGATAACCATCATGATATAGTAGGCGGACAAAATGCAGGCACGAAAACAGCAGCGGTTGCATGGACGATTAAAGGTAGAGAATACTTAGAATCGTATAAGCCGGATTATGTATTAGATAAAATGAGTGATTTATTATCTATTTTGTCTGAGTAAGTGGATAAGGGGAGAGAGCAAAGTGCGACGTATAACGCGCTACCCTGTTTCAGGAGCAAATTCATTATGGAATGTATATAAAACAGTGTCTTTTTTTAAGGTAATGAAAAATTTTATTGTTATTCAAATTGCACGATATACACCATTTTTATCTATGAAAAATTGGTTGTATCGCACATTTTTACGAATGAAAGTCGGAGAGCAAACATCATTTGCACTTATGGTAATGCCAGATATTATGTTTCCGGAGAAGATTACAGTTGGAACGAATTCAGTAATTGGCTACAACACAACGATTTTAGCTCATGAATATTTAATTACGGAATATCGTCTTGGAGAAGTAATCATAGGGAATGAAGTGATGATTGGAGCGAATTCAACTGTATTGCCAGGTGTGAAGATTGGTGACGGTGCTATTGTTTCAGCAGGTACGCTCGTTCATCGTGATGTACCAAGTGGAGCTTTTGTAGGTGGAAATCCAATGCGTATCATTTATACGAAGGAAGAAATGGCAGCTAGAGAAGAAGGTCAATGTTAAAAATGTAACATTTTCCTTCTCTTTTTATGAATAAAAAGGAAATAATTGATTATAATATACTGTTTTGTTTTTTACGGAATCGTTTATACTTATAAATAGAAAAGTGTATGAGCGAAGAAAACAAAAAACTGGAGGATATATGGGGAAAAATCAAAGAATATTTAAGGAGAACGGACAAGTTATCTCATTTAATCAATTAGCTGATTTCTTTTATAAAAAAGGGATGAGGTCTTATCAAGGTCATAAATTACAAGATGCGATTAAATATTTTCGTAGAGCGGCACAAAGTGAGAAAGAGCCGTTTATTTTATGTCAATTAGCAACTGTATTATCTGAGGTGGGAGAGTATCAAGAATCGAATCAAATTTTCTTGAAACTTATCCGTTCACAAGCTGATATTGAACAGTGTTATTATTTTGTAGCAAATAATTACGCATATCTTGGTCTGTTTCAGCAAGCAAAGAAGTATGCGGAGCAATATTTAGAGATAGCTACAGAGAAAGAATTTGTGGAAGAGACGTTAGAGTTACTTGAGATTATGGAAGAAGAATCAATGGATGCGGAAGAGCTTGAAGATGAAGATGAACTAATTGTTATGCAGGAAGAGGCGAATCGTTACATTCGTAACGGACAATTAGAAGAAGCGATTGCTACACTTGAAATTGTTACGAAAGATTATCCAGAATTTTGGTCGGGTTATAATAATTTAGCAATTGCTCATTTTCAGTTAGGAAATGTAGATAAAGCATTAAAGTTAACAGAAATGATTTTAGAGAAAAATCCTGGTAATATGCATGCGTTATGTAATACGCTTATTTTTCTATATTCAATTGGAGAGCACAAGCAAGCAGAATCGTTAGCAAATCAACTAGAATCAGTATATCCGATATCATTTGAGCATCGATTAAAGCTAGGAACAACATTTGCAACAATTGGTCACTTTGAATCGGCATATAAATGGTTAAGGTTATTAAAGCGCCAAGGCTATGAAGGAGATGTCAGCTTTTACTATTGGTTCGCATACTCTGCTTATATGATAAAAGATCAACAGACAGCGGAAAAGATGTGGCAATCTGTTGTAGAATTACATCCTGATAAAAAAGGGAAAGAGCCGTGGAATGCTTTAAATCTAGCTGATGAGGGACAGAATGTTTTATTTGAAGAGCTACGGAAATCTTTCCAGCAAAGTGAAACGTTGGAAGAACAAATGTTAGCACTATATTTAATGAATGAATTAACAACACCTGAGAAAATTGGTTTTTTCTTTGATGTGATGCAGGCGAAAAATCGTGTGCCGATTGTTTCGCAATTGGCAAAATACTTCTTCTTGATGAATAGCCATAAGAGTATTCCGAGCGAGTTACAACCGTTTGAACAATGTATTCGGGTTGCGGATGCTTTATATAATTATACAAATAAAGAAGATGAATTAATTGAAGAATGCTTGCATTTTTGGTTTTGTACGTTTATACGTTTATATACATCTGGAACGGTCTTTACGAATGTGTTTGGTTGGTCTGCCGCAATCGAATATATTGTGCGCGGTCAGCAGAAAAATAAAATGACACAGGCCGAACTTGGAAATATATATAATGTATCTGTGGCAACTGTGAGAAAATATGTGCAGGTAGTCAAGCGTACTCATGCATAGGCAAATCATTGGGAAAAAACAGATGCTAACAGTATAATAAGGGTAAATCACGGTAGGAATGAATAGGAGTGAATAGTGTGTCAGAAGAAAAAATTTATGATGTCATTATTATTGGTGCTGGACCAGCTGGGATGACAGCTGCAGTGTATACATCTCGTGCGAATTTAAGCACGCTTATGCTTGAACGTGGTATTCCAGGCGGACAAATGGCAAATACAGAAGATGTAGAAAACTATCCAGGTTATGAATCTATTTTAGGACCTGATTTATCAAATAAAATGTTTGAGCATGCAAAGAAATTTGGTGCTGAATATGCATATGGTGATGTGAAAGAAATCATTGATGGTAAAGAATATAAAACAGTTGTAGCTGGTAAAAAAGAATATAAAACACGCGCTATTATCGTTGCGAGTGGTGCCGAGTATAAAAAAATAGGTGTACCAGGTGAAAAAGAACTTGGCGGCCGCGGTGTATCATACTGTGCAGTATGTGACGGCGCGTTCTTTAAAGGGAAAGAGCTTGTTGTTGTTGGTGGAGGAGACTCTGCTGTTGAGGAAGGTGTGTATTTAACACGCTTCGCATCAAAAGTAACAATCGTTCACCGCCGTGACGCTCTTCGTGCACAGAAAATCCTGCAAGACCGTGCTTTCCAAAATGAGAAAGTGGACTTCATTTGGAATCATACTGTAAAAGAAATCAATGAAGAGAAGGGTAAAGTAGGTAGTGTAACACTTGTAGATGTGAACACTGGTGAAGAGCAAGAGTTTAAAACAGACGGTGCTTTCATTTATATCGGCATGTTACCACTATCAAAACCATTTACTGAGCTTGGCATTACAAATGAAAATGGTTATATTGAAACAAATGAACGTATGGAGACGAAAGTTCCTGGTATTTTTGCAGCTGGTGATGTTCGCGAAAAGATGCTTCGTCAAATTGTAACAGCAACTGGCGATGGTAGTATCGCGGCGCAAAGTGCACAGCACTACGTAGAAGAGCTGCTAGAGGAATTAAAAACTGTAACAGAATAATAAGGGTAAGAGTCTTTTTTGAGAAGCAAGCTATCTTCATAGAAGGTAGCTTGCTTTATTTTTCGTTTGAAATGTAAAATATTTGTTAAATTACTCATGGAGTACACCAAAAGTTATTGTTATACTAGAATCTACGGAAAAAACGATTATGAGAAATGAGGAGTTTATTCAGTATGGAATGGCGTAATATATACCGTGGTTTTTGTATGGGAGTTAGTGATTTAATTCCTGGTGTAAGCGGCGGAACAATTGCTGTTGTATTAGGAATTTATGAAGGGTTGCTTGCGGCACTTAGTGGATTCTTTAGTCGTGAATGGAAAAAGCATTTAGGTTTTTTGATTCCGCTTGGCGCTGGTGTGGCAGCGGCATTTTTAACATTAAGTCATGTGATTAAGTATTTACTGGAAAATCATTATGAACCAACGCAGTTTTTCTTCCTTGGTTTAATTTTAAGTATTTTACCAATGTTGATGAAGGAAGCAAATGCAAAGGAAACATTTAAAACAGGACATATTGTTATACTAATTGTTTCAGCGGTACTTGTAGCTGTAACAGCATTTTTAAAACCGGATAAAGCAGCAGATCCAATTACTTCTTTAACAATTTTAAATACAATTGGGTTATTCTTATCAGGTTGGATGGCGAGTATGGCTATGCTTCTTCCGGGGATTAGTGGATCATTTATTTTATTAATCATCGGTGTATATCCAACAGCGATTAATGCGTTAACAACATTAAACTTGCCGCTCATTGCAGTCATTGGTGCAGGTGTTATGGTTGGGTTTGTTGTGAGTAGTAAAGGAATTAGCTACTTAATAGCGCATTTTAAAAGTGCAACATTCGCTTCAATTATCGGGCTTGTTATCGGATCGATTGCAGTAGTGTTTCCAGGGATTCCGACCGGTGGTATGTCGATTGTAAGTTCTATTATTACGTTTATTTTGGGATTTGTAATTGTATCGTATTTTAGTAAGAAAAAGTGATTGAGAGATAGCTCTCAATCACTTTTTTGTTATTTGTGTTTATATTCTCTGTGTTTTTTACCAATAATATACAAAAATGATTATTTTGGTGAAATGTTACTAGAGCTTACTTTTCTGCTTTATCTTTCCTCTCAACATTTGGTAGGAAAGTAAATCGCCTGTAAAAGGACAATTTATGACAGGCTACTTTACTTTATTTGGGGGTGTCAAATTTGAAAGTGTCAATATTTATCACTTGTGTTGCAGAGGTTTTTTATCCAGAAGTAGGAAAAGATGTCGTAGAAATTCTTGAAGATTTGGGGTGTGAAGTTGACTTCCCTAAAGACCAAACCTGCTGCGGACAGCCTGCTTATAATAGCGGTTATCATAAAGAAACAAAAACAGCTGCTAAACATATGATTGAGGCTTTTGCTGGTTCAGAATATGTTGTAGCGCCATCAGGCTCTTGTGCGATGATGGTTCATGAGTTTGCTAGCTTATTTTCTGAAAGTGAAGCAGAGTGGAAGAAAAAAGCTACTGAACTTGCAAATAAAACATATGAATTCACACAATTTCTTGTTGAAGTATTAGGAAAAGAAGACTTAGGTGCGGAGCTTCATAAAAAAGCAACGGTTCATACATCTTGCCATATGAGCCGATTAATGGGGATTAAGGAACCACCGCAAAAATTATTAAAATGTGTAAAAGGGTTGGAAGTTGTTTCGTTACCACATAATTATGATTGCTGTGGATTTGGAGGCACATTCTCAGTGAAAATGCCAGAAATCTCTGAACAAATGGTAGATGAAAAAGTAAAGCATATTATGGAAACCGGTGCGGAGCTGTTAATCGGGATGGATTGTAGCTGCTTAATGAATATAAAAGGACGTTTAACACGCAATGGTTATCCAATTGATGTAAAACATATTGCTCAAGTATTAAATGAAGATCGAAAGTAAGAGGGGGATATAAAGATGGGAATGAAAATTGGGAACGATCCCTTTCATAAGCGTACTGAAACAGGGATAGGGGATCAATTCATGAGAAAGGCTGTCAGGAAAGCGCAAGATGGTCTTAGAGGTAAGAAATTAAAAGCTACTGAGAGTCTGGGGAATTGGGAGGAATGGCGAGCTTTAGGAGAAGAAATTCGAAAGCATACATTAGAAAACCTTGATTATTATTTATATCAACTGAGTGAAAATATTGAGAAAAACGGTGGTTTTGTTTATTTTGCGAAGACTGCAGAAGACGCAAGGGAATATGTAAAAGGGATTGTAAAAAAGAAAAATGCGAAAAAAATTGTGAAATCAAAATCTATGGTAACGGAAGAGATTAGTTTAAATAAAGCGATTGAAGAAGCTGGAGGAGAAGTGTTAGAAACGGACCTTGCCGAATTTATTCTGCAAGTGAACGACCACGATCCTCCATCACATATTGTTGTTCCGTGTCTTCATAAGGATAAAGAACACATTTGTGAAATATTTAAAACAAAGTTAGATTATACTGGAACATCTGATCCTACAGAAATGGCGAGGTTTGTAAGGAATTATTTGCGTGATGATTTTTTTACAGCGGATGTAGGGGTGACAGGATGTAACTTTGCTGTTGCAGAGTCTGGGTCTATCTCTATCGTGGCAAATGAAGGAAATGCAAGACTTGCCACAACGCTTCCGAAAACGTTAATTACAGTTATGGGAATGGAACGTATTGTTCCGACATGGGAAGAACTTGATGTTCTAGTAACTCTTCTATGCCGGAGTTCTGTAGGACAAAAGTTAACAAGTTATATTACGGGATTAACCGAGCCTGGTGGGACGGATGGACCTGAGGAATTTCATTTAGTCATTGTTGATAATGGTCGTTCTAATATTTTAGGAACAGAATTTCAAAGTATTCTTCAGTGCATTCGCTGTGCGGCATGTATTAATGTATGTCCCGTATATCGGCATATCGGAGGACATGCGTATGGCTCCATTTATCCAGGACCGATTGGAGCTGTGTTGACGCCGCTTTTAGGAGGATATGATGAATATAAAGATTTACCTTATGCATCTAGCCTTTGTGGTGCTTGCACAGAAGCGTGTCCAGTGAAAATACCGTTACACGATTTATTAATTAAACATCGCCGCCGCATTGTAGAAGAAGCGAAACAATCACCTGTAGCCTGGAATGTAGCTATGAAAGGTTTTGAAAAAGCGGTGAATAGCTCTAGATTGTTTTCCCTTGCTGCAAAGACCGCTCCGTATGCGTTAAAGCCTCTTACGAAAGGGGATAAGATTGAGCGTGGAATCGGGCCGTTAAAAGCTTGGACAGATGCGAGAGATTTTCCAGTTCCAGAAAAACAGTCGTTTAGAGATTGGTTTAAAAAACGTGTAAAGGAGAACGATAATGGCCATCCAAAATCGTGAGGAATTTTTACTCCACTTATCAGAAAAGCTTGGCAGAAAACGTCCGGAAGCGGTGAAAAAACCGAACTGGTCTTTTTCTCCGCAGTGGACTGTTTTTGACGGATTCACACAAGATGAACTTGTACTAAAGTTAATAGAGCAATGCGAGGTAATTCACACACAAGTTAAGCGAACAACAAAGGACAGGCTTGTTGAAACATTACAATCTTTTTTAACAGAATGGAATATCCAATCTGTTATGTATTCTAATGATGAACGGTTTAAGGAATATGGTCTCGGTCAATTTTTAAGCAATGAAGGTACAATACATTTTCGTAAGTGGGGTTTAGATCATAAAGAAGAGAATATAGAATTTGCGAAAGCTGCTGACCTTGGCATTACATTCAGTGATATCGCTCTTGCTGAATCAGGAACTGTTGTTCTATTTAATGATGGATTAAAAGGAAGGCATGTTAGCCTTCTTCCTGAATCGTATATTGCAATTGTTCCTAAAAGTACGATTGTGCCAAGGTTAACCCAAGCTACGAAAGTCATTCACGATCAAAATAAAGCGGGAGATAAATTACCAGCTTGTTTGAATTTCGTTTCTGGTCCGTCAAATAGTGCAGATATTGAAATGAATCTCGTTGTAGGTGTACATGGGCCAATAAGAACAGCGTATATTATTGTGGATGATCAATAAGAATTTAAGTTTTCTCTCTTAAGGGGGATTACTGAATAATGAGTAAAAGAGAAACCTCTGCTGCTAAAAGTCGCACTTAATATCTGCATAATTGCTTATGAGATATATAAATTACGAGGTTTTTTATCATTTTAACCGAGAAGACCCCTTCCTCTACATGAAGTGATGATGGGGTCTTCTCGTTTTTTTCTTTTTTAAGAAAATCAATCCTTTTCGCAGAACAAGAGGAAGTGTTTTTGCTAGGGTAGAAACAGTAGGATGTCCCACCTCAAGCTCGTGTAGGGGGAGGTGGGGATAGTTCAATTAGGTTGGGAGTTCCTTCATTGTGACAAAGTGTTTTTGATAGTATAATGAAATAAGTATGTGATGAAGAAATTCATCATAAGTAGCTGAGGTGAAGAAGCATGCAAAGAGTCACGAACTGTGTGTTAATTAAAGGTAATGAAGTTCTCCTATTACAAAAACCTCGTCGAAACTGGTGGGTTGCGCCAGGTGGGAAAATGGAACGCGGTGAAACAGTAAGAGAATCCGTTGTTCGCGAATATCGTGAAGAAACAGGTATTTATTTAAAGAACCCAGCGTTAAAGGGGGTCTTCACTTTTGTTATCCAAGAAGGTGATAAAGTTGTTTCTGAATGGATGATGTTCTCCTTTTTAGCGACAGATTTTGCAGGAGAAAACAAATTGGAAAGCGAAGAAGGCATCATTGGCTGGCATACACTTGATAAAATTGATGAATTAGCAATGGCGCCGGGAGACTATCACATTATTGATTATTTAATTAAAGGAAATGGAATAATCTACGGTACGTTTGTATATACACCAGAATTTGAATTACTTTCATATCGATTGGATCCAAGCTAAACCGTCATGGAGGGGATACAATGACAGCGAATAATGATATTAAAATGGTAATTATTACAGGAATGTCCGGTGCAGGAAAAACAGTAGCGCTGCAAAGTTTCGAAGATTTAGGATATTTTTGTGTAGATAACTTACCACCTATGTTATTGCCAAAGTTTGTTGAGCTTATGGCAGACTCGAAAGGGAAAATGAACAAGGTGGCACTTGGTATTGATTTACGTGGCCGCGAATTTTTTGAGCATTTATGGGGAGCGCTTGATGATTTATCAGAACGCACTTGGATTATTCCTCATATTTTATTCTTAGATGCGAGAGATAGCACTCTTGTAACGCGTTACAAAGAAACAAGACGTTCGCATCCGCTTGCGCCGACAGGACTTCCGTTAAAAGGAATTGAAGCGGAACGTGGTTTATTAACAGACATGAAGGCAAGAGCAAATATTGTACTTGATACGTCTGAGTTAAAACCGAAAGAATTGCGCGAAAAAATTGTTCATCTGTTTTCAACAGAAAACGAGCAAGCATTTCGTGTAAATGTGATGTCATTTGGATTTAAGTACGGCATTCCAATTGACGCAGATTTAGTATTTGATGTTCGTTTTTTACCAAATCCATATTATATTCCACAGATGAAGCCGTTAACAGGACTGGATGAAGAAGTTTCGTCATATGTGCTCAAATTTAATGAGACACATAAGTTTTTAGAAAAGCTGACGGATCTTATTACTTTCATGCTTCCGCATTATAAAAGAGAAGGCAAGAGTCAGCTTGTAATTGCAATTGGATGTACAGGTGGACAACATCGTTCTGTTACGCTTACAGAATACCTTGGAAAACATTTGAAACCAGAATATATCGTTCATGTATCTCATCGTGATGTGGAGAAGAGAAAGGGCAATTAAGGGATGAAAAAAGAGAGAAAACCTAAGATTGTTATCATGGGAGGCGGAACTGGACTGTCTGTTTTATTACGAGGATTGAAAAAGTATCCTGTTGATATTACAGCGATTGTTACAGTAGCCGATGATGGTGGCAGTTCTGGTAGATTGCGTGATGAGTTAGAAATTCCACCACCAGGCGACATTCGTAACGTACTTGTTGCGTTATCAGATGTAGAGCCGCTTGTGGAAGCTTTATTTCAACATCGTTTTACATCCGGAGAAGGTTTAACGGGTCATGCATTAGGCAATTTATTGTTAGCGGGTATGACTTCGATTACAGGCGACTTTTTCCATGCTATTACAGAAACTAGTAAAGTTTTAAATGTAAGAGGTCGTGTTTTACCCGCGGCGAATCAAAGCGTGGTGCTTCATGCAGAACTGGAAGATGGGAGAATTGTAACAGGCGAATCGAAAATTCCGTACTTCGGAAAAAAGATCAATCGTGTATTTTTAACACCAGGTGATGTAGAGCCGCTGTATGAGACGTTAACGGAAATTCAGCGGGCAGACTTACTTGTCTTTGGTCCAGGTAGTTTGTACACAAGCATTTTGCCAAACTTAATTGTGAAAAAAATTGGTGACGCTGTTCTTAATGCAAAGGCAAAAAAAATATATGTATGTAATGTCATGACGCAGGCTGGAGAGACGATGGAATATACAGCATTTGATCATGTGCAGGCTTTACATGATCATCTTGGGGCGCCTTTCATCGATACAGCGATTGTAAATAATCATGATATTCCTGCTGAATTACGTAACTTGTATGCAGAAGAAATGTCTGAACCTGTTGTGATTGACGAAGATCGTTTTGCGGAAAGTAACATTAGTTTAATTCAAGATGAATTAGCAAAGTATGATGATCAAGTTGTTAGGCATGATACATTGAAATTAGCTTCTATCTTATATTCGTTGTTATAAGCATGCGTTATCTCAGGAGAGATAACGCTACTCATTCATATAGGACAAGATTTTTGTTCCAAAATATCGTATAAGGAGGTGGGGCTGTGTCATTTGCATCAGAAACAAAGAAAGAGCTGACAAAGCTTCAGGTGAAGGAGTGTTGTGAGAAAGCAGAACTATCAGCATTGCTTCGAATGAACGGATCACTTTCTTTTTCAAACCGTCGTCTTTCGATTGATATTCAAACAGAAAATGCGGCAATTGCGAGAAGAATTTACACATTGCTGAAAAAAGGATATGACGTGACGGTAGAATTGCTTGTCCGTAAAAAAATGCGACTGAAGAAAAATAATGTATATATCGTTCGGCTTGTTGAGAAATCTCGTGAAATCTTAGCAGATTTGCATATTGTCAGGGAAGACTTTTCGTTTATCCGCAATATCTCACAAGAATTGATTGAAAAGAAATGTTGCAAGCGATCGTATTTACGAGGTGCATTTTTAGCAGGTGGTTCAGTAAATAACCCAGAAACATCATCTTATCATTTAGAGGTCTTTTCGTTATACAAGGAACATAATGATTCTATATGTGAACTGATGAACGGATTTGATTTAAATAGTAAGACGCTGGAAAGGCGTAAAGGGTACATTACGTATTTAAAAGAAGCGGAGAAAATTACGGAGTTTTTAAACATTATTGGTGCACATAATGCATTGTTGAGATTTGAAGATATTCGTATTGTTCGCGATATGCGTAATTCGGTCAATCGTTTAGTGAATTGCGAAACAGCCAATCTAAATAAGACAATTGGTGCCGCTTTACGGCAAATTGAAAATATTCGTTACATTGATGAGACAGTTGGATTGGATGTCTTGCCAGACAAATTGCGAGAGATTGCACAATTACGCATTAGTTATCAAGATGTAACATTGAAAGAATTAGGTGAGATGGTATCTGGGGGGAAAATCAGTAAATCAGGTATCAATCATCGCTTACGTAAAATCGATGAAATCGCAGAGAAATTACGCGCGGGGGAACCGGTAGCAAAAAAATAACGGTAAAGGGGAAATGGGAGCTATGGTTCAGAAACAAGTTGAGGTTGCATTAAAAAACGGCTTACAAGCACGTCCGGCTGCGTTGTTTGTACAAGAAGCAAATCGTTTTCATGCTGATATTTTTATTGAGAAAGATGGTAAAACAGTCAATGCAAAGAGCATAATGGGGATTATGAGCTTAGCGATTGGATCTGGCAGCAATATAACGATTATAACAGAAGGTTCAGATGCAGAAGCGGCTTTAGAAGCGCTAGCGGCATATGTGCAAAATAAACAGTAAAAAGCTATCGCATGTAGCGATAGCTTTTTCAATTGACTTGATTTATGTTATATCATCGAGTCGCTGATATATCATGAGAAACGGCCAATAAAAAAAGGCTATCGCACGTGGCGATAGCCTTTTTGGGAGCGATTCTGAAAGAGCCGCTTCCGCTTTTAGTTATATCCAGCTTCAGCGGCTAGAATCTCCGGTCGTTTCGCCCCCTCGGACGAAGCAAAAAGCGCTTCTCTGTCGGGTGCTCCAACGCCCTACGATTCTGAAAGAGCCGCTTCCGCTTTAAAGTTTATTAACGATTTGTAAAGATTTTATCGATTAAGCCGTATTCTAGTGCTCTTTCTGCTGTCATGAAGTTGTCGCGGTCTGTGTCGCGTTGTAGTACTTCTAATGGTTGACCTGTGCGATCAGCAAGAATTTGGTTTAATTTTTCACGTAAGAATAGGATACGTTTTGCAGCGATTTCAATTTCAGTTGCTTGACCTTGTGCGCCGCCAAGTGGTTGGTGAATCATTACTTCACTGTTTGGAAGTGCATAACGTTTACCTTTTTCACCTGCTGCAAGTAGGAAAGCCCCCATAGATGCAGCCATACCGATACAAATTGTTGATACTGGTGGTTTAATGAACTGCATTGTATCGTAAATTGCCATACCCGCTGTGATAGAACCGCCAGGGCTGTTGATGTATAGGTGAATATCTTTGTCTGGGTCTTGAGATTCCAAGAATAAAAGCTGGGAAACGATTGAGTTTGCTACGTTGTCATCAATTGCGCTACCAAGCATAATGATGCGGTCTTTTAATAGTCGAGAGTAAATATCGTAAGCGCGTTCTCCACGATTTGTTTGTTCAATTACTGTAGGAATTAAATTCATCTGTTATTTCCTCCTTTGAAAGCTTTCTTAGTCTTATAATACAATTATGGTCAATAAAGGTCAAACGAAACCACTTTAAATCAAAAAAATATGTAGTTTTATCATCATTTATTCGCTATGTTTTTGTAATTCCCTGCTTATGTATCTTCAACATCATAACCGAATTATATAAATTTAAACCTGATAGAAGATGTAGAAAAAACAAAAGAACGCCTTTTCTATAGAAGCGTTCTCTTATCTGCTATTCTTTTAGGAGATAGGTTACTTTATTTAAAATATTTTCGATTTGTTTTGCGTTTTTACTATACATTTGACTCGCCGCTTTTGATTTTGTTTCTAAAGAGAATAATTCAAGATCAGCATGGCATTTTTTTAAAGATGCGAGCAATAAAGGTTTATTTTGAGGAGAAGGCATTTGAATTTTATCGTTATAGATATCAATGGTAAGTTGTCCGTAAGAATCCACTTGACCGAGAAAGACATTTTCAATTACAACACCGATTTTTTCTAATTCAGCGTGTAACCAAGCGTGATTATGCCCGCTGGCCGACAGGGGTTCATCGAGTACATTGCCATCCATAATAACGGTTTGTGTTTCTTTTTCATTTGGTACCTTTAATCCGATATCTTTTGCAGTAAGCGGTTGACGATCTTTCTTCAATAACACATTTAATTCACCGCTAGGTTCTAATACGGCAAATTCTACATCAGCAATGTTAAATGCATCTTTTCCTCTAAGAAGCTCAAGTAATTCGTCGCTTGTATATTTTTCTTTTTTTAAATTATCTTCAAGTATTTTTCCATCTTTTACTAAAACGGTAGATTTTCCTTCAAAAAAATCTCTGGCCGCTTTATTTTTTAAGGACAGAATACCTGTGAAAAATGGGACTGCAGCAAAAATGAGTATAGCAAAGACACCATGGAAAAATTTTTGATCTAGCCCTGTAGATACCTGAGCAGCAATATCACCAATTGTCATCCCCGCTATATATTCAAAAAAGGAAAGTTGAGAAATTTGTCTTTTTCCTAACCATTTTGTAATAGCAAATAACATAATTAATATAAATATGGAACGAAGAATGACAAGTGTCCATTCGGGTAGGTGAGACATAGTAATTTCCTCCAGTCTGCTTAAAAACCTTTATATTGAGGTTCTTCACGTTCTAATATTGAAACTCTATTTTTAAGATCAGCGATGACACTGTCCATTTCTAACATACATTCGTGAAAGACTCGCTTTGCTTCTTCATCCGCAGCGTTTTGCGAAAGTGTACTTAGACTTGCTTGGGCACCTTTTAAACTAGCGAGGCATGTCTTAACACTAGCAACAACAGTCATGGGAACACCTCTTATCCTTTTGGTTTGAATAGCAATGCGCCGATAAATCCGAATATAATGGCTGCGGATATACCAGCACTTGTTACTTTAAACATTCCTGTTATAACGCCGACAATACCGTGCTCTGCTGCCTCAGCCATAGCCCCATGAACAAGGGCATTTCCGAAACTTGTAATCGGAACTGTTGCTCCAGCACCTGCAAAATCAATTAATGGTTCATATAAATTAAATCCATCTAATATAGCGCCAATCACAACGAGGGTTGCCATTGTGTGAGCGGGTGTAAGCTTCCCAACATCGAACATAAGTTGTCCGATTACGCAAATGAGTCCACCTATAACAAAAGCCCAGAAAAAAATCATTGTTCCACACCTCCAAACTCAATCGATACAGCATGAGCAATACATGGAATGGTTTCTTCTTGCTGAAATGTAAGAGGAGATAGTAACGCACCTGTTGCAACGACAAGCATCTTTTTGAATTCTCCTTTTTTCATTCGATTTAATAAGTGTCCGTATACGACAGTTGCAGAACAACCTGCACCACTTCCGCCTGCTAACACTGGTTGTCCGTCTCTATAAATGAGTAATCCACAATCCTGAAATTGTTTGCCTATGACCTTTGTCCCGTGTTTATGCAGTAAATCATAAGCGATCTCGCGGCCAACGTGCCCAAGGTCACCTGTTACAATTAAATCATAGTGAGATGCATCAATTTGTCGGTCACGTAAATGAGCTTCAATTGTATCTACAGCGGCGGGGGCCATCGCGCCTCCCATGTTAAATGGATCAGTTAACCCCATATCAACAATTCGGCCAATCGTTGCGGATGTTACTTGTGGACCATGTCCTTCACTACTCAAAAGGGCGGCACCAGCGCCTGTTACAGTCCATTGTGCGGTAGGCGGTTTTTGTCCGCCATATTCTGTTGGATAACGGAATTGTTTTTCTACAGCAGTATTATGACTGGATGACCCTGTTAATAAATATTTTGCGCCTTTTGCATTTACAATACTTGCGCCAAGAGCTAAACCTTCCATAGAAGTAGAGCAGGCGCCAAATAATCCAAGATACGGAGTGCCAAGTGTACGACAAGCGAAGCTTGAAGGAGTAATTTGGTTAATTAAGTCTCCTGCGAGTACAAATTGAACATCTTCTTTACGAAGTTTTGCTTTTTCCGTTGCACGACTACAGGCTTCTTCAAATAAAATTTTATGTGCCTTTTCATAAGAATCTTGTCCGAGCCACAAGTCTTCGTGAAGGGTGTCAAAGTCTTCAGGAATCTTTCCTTTTGCTTCAAATGGCCCACCGACTACGCCCGTTGAGATGATAACAGGTTTATTATCGAATACCCATGTTCGGTGTCCTTGTAACATTTACAGCCCTCCCCATTGAACAAGAATAGTTTTAATAAGAGCAATTACAAAAGCAGAAAATACACCAAATAAAATAACGGAACCAGCTAATTTAAACATGTTGCCACCGACTCCAAGAACAAAGCCTTCTGTTCGATGCTCGATGCAGGCAGCTATAACGGAATTGCCAAAGCCAGTAACAGGAACTGCTGTCCCAGCCCCGGCAAATTGCCCAAGGCGATCATACACACCAAAACCAGTGAGTAGCATTGAGATGAAAATAAGCGTAGCGACTGTCGGGTTCCCAGCAGATCGCTCGGTAAAATCGAAATACGTGATATAAAAGGTTGAAATAAGTTGACCAATTAAACAAATGAACCCACCGACGAAAAAGGCTTTTATACAATTTTTAAAAACAGGGCGCTTTGGCTCCCGTTGTTGTGCAAACTTTTTATATTCTTGTTGTACAGGTGTTAAATTTTTGTCTTTACTGGACATTTGAACCCTTCCTTTTCCTTTAGAGAACGTACAATTAAGTATCAGATTTCATTTCTGATTGTATGAGTTTCAATTGCTTTTTAATCTGATCTTTGTTTACTTCTTTTTTCTTAATTTTGTTTTCCAGGCTATCTAACAGCATGAAAATTTTTCGATCTGTACTTACGCGAATATCGAAAGTAGGATACTCATCGCTCAATTGTTTTTTGATTTTGCTACGCAGAGGTTTTAATCGAAATCTTTCATGATGTTCGGGCTTGACCGCTATGTAAAGGTCTAGATTAGAATTGACTGCTGTGGCCTTTAGGATTTCCTCCATAGCGAGTACTTTTTTCTTTGCTTCCTGCGATATAGATTGATTAAAGGATTCCGTACTCATTTTTGTTAACTTGGGTCCTTTTTTTTCCTCTTCTCGTTTTGATTCCTCTTTTTTTACTTTTTTATCTAAGGGGCTATTATCGCAGCCAGTAAATGAAGCGCATAGGAGTACGAATAACGCGGTTATGATTCTAAGTTTTCGCATTACAATCATTCCATTTCTATTGCTTTATGTAATTTGGTGTGAAAAAGGATGATATGGAATCATCCTTTTTCTGTTTTTCAAAAAATGTCTACCATCAGACGGAATAGTATGCTCGCTTATTGTTGTCCGTATTGAGGCTCTTCTTGTTGCACTTCTTCAACACGTGGGTTTAAAGAATCGATAATCGATTGAGTTTGCTGTGCAGCTGTTTGGAAAAGTTGCTTCGCTTGTTGGTTATCTGTATCCAGAGCAAATCCCTCTAAGCTCGCTTGTGCACTTTTTAATCCAGAAACAGTTTGTTTTAATTTTGTAATTACAGTCATTGAATGAAGCCTCCTTTGAAATATGAATTCAAAGATTATAATTTGTGAATAGCGGTGAAAATATAATTTCCAAATTTAGGTTAGTGATTTTGTTTTTGAAGAAATGTGGGGAGAGCTTTTTGCGTGATAGTAGTTGCGTACATGGGTATAAGAAGATATAATTACGAGTATATCGTTCATGCGCCCATAGCTCAGTCGGATAGAGCGGTGGTTTCCGGTACCACGTCTGCCGGGGGTTCGAATCCCTCTGGGCGCGTCAAAAAGTCCTAACTTACATTTGTAAGTTAGGACTTTTTATTTTATATATGGTCAAAATCGTTATATATCGGCAATTATCGACTGTTCGAAAATATACAACGTGAATCCCCCCCCTTGTTATATCTGGTTATAAGATTTACTATTAGTATGTGGTTATAAAAAGTTGTTCTATATATGTATTTAGATTTCCAAGCGTATAAGTCGAAGTTATGAAAACAAAAGGAAATCTCCACTCGTTTTCTCCTTTTGTTCTCATTTTGCATGGGATTAAAAAAGTACTGACCGCTTCTTTTTTGATTGGTCCTCTCTTACGCTCAAAAAAAGAAAGGCTTTATGTCAGTTTATATATTTTTTTATTGTTTTCTTTCAATATTATTCATTTTGCAGTTGTAAGATGTAAACGTCATTAATACATATAAATTAATAATATTTTGGAAAGGGTATCTGCACAGGATTCTCCTTTTAAGAAACTTATTGTACAATAGAAACAAGGGGGAGATTAGATTGAAGGCAAGTCTTTTACAAGAACAAAGCTTACGTTTGGCCATGACACAAGAGTTAAGACAAGCGATTACAATGCTCCAATATAACGTGCAGGAACTATCGGAGTTTTTGTATGAGCAATCGATGGAGAATCCCCTTATTGAGTTAAATGGCTTTGAGAGGGAGAAGAAAAAGAGCTCAAGCAAAAGTAAAAGTACAAGCAAACAAGTCGATAATCAAATGGAAATTTACAGTGTGGATTCGAAAACGATTCAGCAACATTTATTGGATCAAATACAGTATTACAAAATAGATGAGCTGGAGCGGAAAACGGCTTCTTTCATCATTATGAACATGGATGGAAATGGTTATTTACAAGAAACAAATGAAGAATTAGCAGAGTTACTTGCCGTACCTATTGATATAGTAGAATGTTCTATGGAGCTTGTTCAGTCATTGGAGCCAGCAGGGGTAGGAGCGCGTAATATTCAGGAGTGTCTATCACTTCAATTGAAGCGCTTACAAAAAGGGAATGCCCTCTCAAAAATGATTGTGGATGAATATTTCGCGTATTTTATTAAGAAAGACTGGCGAAAGCTTGTTCACATCTTAAAGTGTAGTAATGAGGAATTGCAGTTAGCTGTTGATTGTATTACATCGCTTCAGCCAAAACCAGGGCTTGCATTTTCTTCTGAGAAGCCGCTTTATATTGTTCCTGATATGGCTGTGAAAAAAGAAGGAGATCGTCTCGTTTTACAAATGAATGAACGCAACATGCCGAGAATTGAAATTCATTCAGAGTATAGCGCGCTTCTTCATAATAGTGAGAGGGACGTTGCTTCATATGTATCTGAGAAGTATCAGCATGTGCAGTGGATTATGCGCAGTTTAAAGCAACGGAAACAAACGCTTTTGCAAGTCATGGAGATCATTATGAAGAAACAAAGCGATTTCTTTTGGCGGGGACCAGAGTACTTAAAACCACTCTCCTTAAAAGAAGTAGCTGAAGAACTAAGTGTACATGAATCTACAATTAGTCGTGCTACACGTAATAAATATGTACAAACGCCGCACGGATTGTTTGAAATGAAGTCATTTTTTAGCAATGCAGTGGTGACAACAGAAGATGAGGCTGTTTCTACAAAGCGTGTCAAACAATTGATTCAAATGCTTGTAGAACAAGAAAATAAGAAAAAACCACTTTCAGATCAAAAAATTTCGAAATTGTTAGAAGAAGAGCATGAGATCGTTATTTCTCGTAGAACAGTTGCAAAATATCGAGAGCAAATGAATATTCCCGCTTCTTCTTTACGAAAAACAATTGGATAGGTGAAGAAGATGAAAGTTGTTTTATATACGAAAACGGACTGTGGTCTTTGTGTGAAGGCAAAACAGGTTTTGAAAGAGGTTCAAAAGGTATATTCTTTTAAAATCGAGGAAATAGATATATACGAAGATGATGAGCTTTTAGAAAAGTATCAAATTATGATTCCGGTCGTGGAAATAGACGGAAAACAGGCGGAATATGGTGTCATTCACAAAGATGTCATAATAAACTATATAAAGAATGCAGTTAAGAGTTGAATAAGTTTCTATCTCCTGTTACAATAATACACGTAGCAGGGATTATTTTTTTTAACCTAGTGGGACATAAAATGTCACTACGGGACACAAAATGACCACGAGGGAAAATGAACCGATGCAGTGAGGAGAAAAGATATGCGCTCATGGATTCGAAATACAAAAAAATTATTACCTGATTTGCTACCTGTTATGCAAACGAGACTGCAAATTCTTCAGTACATTCGCCTCATGCAGCCGATTGGAAGAAGAAACTTATCTGCAAGTCTTGGTATGACAGAACGAGTATTGCGAAGTGAAGTGCAAGTTTTGAAAGAACAAAACTTAGTTCACGTCGCATCTTCTGGAATGACTTTAACAGAAGAAGGAACAACTGTGGTTCTTGCTTTGGAAGACTTTATGAAAGAAATTTCCGGGTTAAAGGTTTTAGAAAAACAACTTAAGGAAACATTAGACTTGGATGAAGTTTTCGTTGTCCCTGGTGATAGTGACGATTCACCTTGGGTCAAATTGGAGATGGGCCGTGCTTGTGTTACTTGTATAAAAGACCGTCTGACAGCGAATAATATCGTTGCTGTGGCTGGAGGAACAACGCTAGCTGCCGCCGCGGACATGATGCAACTGGATTGCAAAGACTTACATATGCTATTTGTCCCAGCGCGTGGTGGAATTGGAGAAGGGGTCGAATTAGAGGCCAATACCATTTGTGCGAAAATGGCACAAAATACGATGAGCAATTATCGATTATTGTATGTTCCAGACCATGTAAGCAGCGAAGCATATGCGTCCATTGTGACAGAGCCTTCCGTGAAAGAAGTTCTTGAGTTGATTCGATCTTCCAATATCGTCATTCATGGAATTGGTGATGCGTTAACAATGGCACGTCGCAGAAATACTTCGGAAGCAGATTGGATGAAAATTAAAGCAAGTGATGCAGTTGGCGAGGCTTTCGGTTATTACTTCAATGAACAAGGTAATGTCGTTCATAAAGTACAAACAGTTGGCATGCAACTGAAAGATTTACAAAACGTATCTCACGTTGTTGCAGTAGCTGGAGGATCTTCAAAAGCAAAAGCAATACAGGCTGTAATTAAACAAGGGCACACTTCGATTCTAATTACAGATGAGGGTGCAGCAAAACAATTAACAAAGGGTATTACCCTTTAATATAATCCCCCAAGGAGGAAATTCAAATGACTAAAATTGGTATTAATGGATTTGGACGTATCGGACGTGTGGTATTCCGCGCAGCTCTTAACAACCCTAACGTGGAAGTAGTAGCAATCAACGACTTAACAGACGCTAAAACTTTAGCTCACCTTTTAAAATATGACTCTGTTCACGGAACAGTAAATGCAGAAGTATCTGCTAACGGTGACAGCATCATCGTTAACGGTAAAGAAATCAAAGTTATCGCTGAGCGTGACCCAGCTCAATTACCATGGAGCGACTACGGTGTAGAAGTAGTAGTAGAATCTACTGGACGTTTCACTAAAAAAGCAGACGCTGAAAAACACTTAGGTGGATCAGTTAAAAAAGTTATCATCTCTGCACCAGCTTCTGACGAAGATATCACAATCGTTATGGGTGTTAACCATGAGCAATATGATGCAGCTAACCATAATGTAATTTCTAACGCTTCTTGTACTACAAACTGCTTAGCTCCATTTGCTAAAGTATTAAACGAAAAATTCGGTGTAAAACGCGGAATGATGACAACAATTCACTCTTACACTAACGACCAACAAATTTTAGACTTACCACATAAAGACTTACGTCGTGCACGTGCAGCAGCAATGAGCATGATTCCAACTACAACTGGTGCAGCTAAAGCAGTAGCATTAGTATTACCAGAACTTAAAGGTAAATTAAACGGTGGCGCAGTACGTGTTCCAACTGCTAACGTTTCTCTTGTTGACTTAGTTGTTGAACTTGAAAAAGAAGTAACAGTTGAAGAAGTAAATGCAGCATTCAAAGCAGCAGCTGAAGGCGAATTAAAAGGTATCCTTGGATACAGCGAAGAGCCATTAGTATCTATTGACTATAACGGATGCACAAGTTCTTCTACAATCGATGCATTATCTACAATGACTATGGAAGGCAACATGCTTAAAGTCCTTTCTTGGTACGACAACGAAACTGGTTACTCTAACCGCGTAGTTGATTTAGTAGATTACATCGCTTCTAAAGGTCTTTAATTTTTGAGTTTATAAGCTATCAATGACAAAACGAGGGAGAGGGTTTGTTCCCTCTCTCTTCTTTCGTTTTAGAAGCAAATGTGATAAGCTTTTGAATGGGTTTTGTCAATCCTAACTAGTCGGAGGGAAATCCAATGAACAAAAAATCAATTCGTGACGTAGATTTAAAGGGTAAACGAGTATTTTGCCGCGTTGACTTCAACGTACCTATGAAAGATGGCAAAGTTACAGACGAGACTCGTATTCGTGCAGCTCTTCCTACAATTCAATATTTAGTAGAGCAAGGTGCGAAAGTGATTTTAGCGAGTCACTTAGGGCGTCCAAAAGGCCAAGTAGTAGAAGAAATGCGTCTTACTCCAGTAGCTGCACGTTTAGGTGAGCTTCTTGGTAAAAAAGTGAAAAAAGCAGACGAAGCATTCGGGCCAGCTGTACAAGAAATGGTTGCAGCAATGAACGAAGGCGACGTATTAGTTCTTGAAAACGTACGTTTCTATGCGGGTGAAGAAAAGAACGATGCAGAACTAGCGAAAGAATTTGCAGCTCTTGCTGATCTTTTCGTTAACGATGCATTCGGTGCAGCTCACCGTGCTCATGCTTCTACAGCAGGTATTGCGGATTACCTACCAGCAGTATCAGGTTTCTTAATGGAAAAAGAGTTAGAAGTATTAGGTAAAGCACTTTCTAACCCAGAACGCCCATTCACAGCAATCATTGGTGGTGCGAAAGTAAAAGATAAAATCGGTGTAATTCGTCATCTATTAGACAAAGTAGATAACTTAATCATCGGTGGTGGCCTTGCTTACACATTCGTAAAAGCATTAGGACATGAAATCGGACAATCTCTATGTGAAAATGACAAAATTGACTTAGCAAAAGAGTTTATGGCACTTGCAAAAGAAAAAGGCGTAAACTTCTACATGCCAGTTGATTGCGTAATTGCAGATGATTTCTCTGAAACTGCAAACGTAAAAATTGTAGATATCGATTCTATTCCTGCTGACTGGGAAGGCGTGGACATCGGACCGAAAACAAGTGAAATTTATGCTGATGTAATTAAAAACTCTAAGCTTGTTGTATGGAACGGACCAATGGGTGTATTTGAAATGACTCCATTTGCAGAAGGTACAAAAGCAGTAGGACAAGCATTAGCAGATGCAGAAGGTACATACTCTGTTATCGGCGGTGGTGACTCTGCAGCAGCTGTTGAAAAATTCGGTATGGCTGATAAAATGAGCCACATTTCTACTGGCGGCGGTGCGTCATTAGAATTTATGGAAGGTAAAGAGCTTCCAGGTGTAGTTTGTCTTAACGACAAATAAGAAGCAGCCAAAGAAAAAGGACGGTGCAAAGCATGCGTAAACCAATTATCGCAGGTAACTGGAAAATGAATAAAACTCTATCTGAAGCAGTTAGCTTCGTAGAGGAAGTAAAGGGTCAAATCCCAGCAGCTTCAGCTGTTGATGCAGTAGTTTGCTCTCCAGCTCTTTTCTTAGAGCGTCTTGTAGCGGCTACGGAAGGAACTGACTTAAAAGTAGGTGCACAAAACATGCACTTCGAAAAAAATGGTGCATTCACTGGCGAAATTAGCCCAGTAGCACTTAGCGACTTAAAAGTGAGCTATGTAGTACTTGGTCACTCTGAGCGTCGTGAAATGTTTGCTGAAACAGACGAAACAGTAAACAAAAAGACTCTTGCAGCATTTGAACATGGTTTAACACCAATCGTTTGCTGTGGTGAAACTTTAGAAGAGCGCGAAAGCGGAAAAACATTTGATCTAGTAGCAGGTCAAGTGACAAAAGCACTTGCAGGTTTAACAGAAGAGCAAGTAAAAGCAACTGTTATCGCTTATGAGCCAATTTGGGCAATCGGTACAGGTAAATCATCTTCTTCTGCAGATGCAAACGAAGTATGTGCGCACATCCGTAAAGTTGTTGCAGAAGCTGTTTCGCCGGCAGCTGCAGAAGCTGTTCGTATTCAATACGGTGGTAGCGTAAAACCAGAAAACATTAAAGAATACATGGCACAATCTGACATCGACGGCGCTTTAGTTGGCGGTGCTAGCTTAGAGCCTGCTTCCTTCTTAGGTCTTCTGGGGGCGGTAAAATGAGAAAGCCAACAGCTTTAATCATTCTTGACGGTTTCGGACTACGTGAAGAAACTTACGGGAATGCTGTAGCACAAGCTAAGAAACCTAATTTCGATAGTTACTGGAACAAGTTCCCTCACACAACGCTTACAGCATGTGGTGAGGCAGTAGGTCTTCCAGAAGGTCAAATGGGTAACTCTGAGGTTGGTCACTTAAACATTGGTGCTGGCCGCGTAGTATATCAAAGCTTAACACGTGTGAACGTTGCAATTCGTGAAGGTGAGTTCGACAAGAATGAAACTTTCCAAAATGCAATTAAAAGCGTAAAAGAAAAAGGTACAGCTCTTCATTTATTCGGTTTACTTTCTGATGGTGGTGTGCACAGTCACATGAACCACATGTTTGCTCTGCTTCGCTTAGCAGCAAAAGAAGGTGTGGAGAAAGTATACATTCATGCATTCTTAGATGGCCGCGATGTTGGACCACAAACAGCAAAAGGTTATATCGATGCAACAAATGAAGTAATTAAAGAAACAGGAGTAGGACAATTCGCGACTATCTCCGGTCGTTATTACTCCATGGACCGTGACAAGCGTTGGGATCGCGTAGAAAAATGTTACCGTGCTATGGTGTATGGCGAAGGCCCTACTTACAAAAATGCATATGAGTGCGTAGAGGACTCTTATGCAAATGGTATCTATGATGAATTCGTATTGCCGTCTGTAGTTGTGAATGAAGATGAAACGCCAGTTGCAACAATCAATGATGATGATGCAGTTATCTTCTATAACTTCCGTCCAGACCGCGCAATTCAAATTGCACGTGTATTTACAAATGAAGACTTCCGTGAGTTCGATCGTGGTGAAAAAGTACCTCGCATTCCAGAATTCGTTTGTATGACACACTTTAGTGAAACTGTAGATGGTTATGTGGCATTCAAGCCAATGAACCTTGATAACACATTAGGTGAAGTTGTTGCGCAAGCGGGATTAAAGCAACTTCGCATCGCGGAAACGGAAAAGTATCCGCACGTTACATTCTTCTTTAGCGGTGGTCGTGAGGCTGAATTCCCAGGAGAAGAGCGTATCTTAATTAACTCACCGAAGGTTGCAACATATGACTTGAAACCTGAAATGAGCATTTACGAAGTAACCGACGCTTTAGTAAATGAAATCGAAAATGATAAACATGACGTTATCATTCTTAACTTTGCAAACTGTGATATGGTTGGCCATTCTGGGATGATGGAACCAACAATTAAAGCAGTAGAAGCAACTGACGAATGTTTAGGAAAAGTTGTAGAAGCGATTCTTGCAAAAGATGGTGTAGCACTTATTACTGCTGACCATGGTAATGCTGATCAGGAGTTAACTTCTGATGGACAGCCAATGACAGCTCATACAACGAACCCGGTTCCTTTCATCGTTACGAAAAATGATGTTGAATTACGTGAAGGTGGCATCTTAGGAGATATCGCTCCAACAATGCTTACACTTTTAAATGTGGAACAACCGAAAGAAATGACAGGTAAAACAATTATTAAATAATTAAATTGTATATATAAAAGGAGAGAAATTATATGTCAACAATTATTGATGTTTATGCTCGCGAAGTCCTTGACTCTCGTGGTAACCCAACTGTAGAAGTAGAAGTTTACACAGAAAGCGGCGCATTCGGACGCGCTATCGTACCAAGTGGTGCATCTACTGGTGAGCACGAAGCAGTAGAATTACGTGACGGTGACAAATCTCGTTACCTTGGTAAAGGTGTTGTTAACGCAGTAAACAACGTTAACGAAATTATCGCTCCAGAAATCGTTGGTTTCGACGTAACTGACCAAGCTGGTATCGACCGTGCTATGATCGAATTAGATGGCACTCCAAACAAAGGTAAACTAGGCGCTAACGCTATCCTTGGTGTATCTATGGCAGTAGCTCACGCAGCAGCTGACTTCGTAGGTCTTCCACTATACCGTTACCTTGGTGGATTCAATGCAAAACAATTACCAACTCCAATGATGAACATCATCAACGGTGGTTCTCACGCTGATAACAACGTTGACTTCCAAGAGTTCATGATCTTACCAGTTGGTGCTCCAACATTCAAAGAATCAATCCGTATGGGTGCTGAAGTATTCCATGCGTTAAAAGCTGTATTACATGACAAAGGTCTTAACACTGCAGTAGGTGACGAAGGTGGATTCGCTCCAAACCTTGGTTCTAACCGTGAAGCATTAGAAGTAATCATCGAAGCTATCGAAAAAGCTGGTTACAAAGCTGGCGAGAACGTATTCTTAGGAATGGACGTTGCTTCTTCTGAGTTCTACAACAAAGAAACTGGTAAATATGACCTTGCAGGCGAAGGCCGTAGCTTAACTTCTGCAGAAATGGTTGATTTCTACGAAGGTCTTTGCAACGACTTCCCAATCATCTCTATCGAAGATGGTTTAGACGAAAACGACTGGGATGGCCACAAGTTATTAACTGACCGTCTTGGCAAAAAAGTTCAATTAGTTGGTGACGATTTATTCGTAACGAACACGCAAAAACTTGCTGAAGGTATCGAAAAAGGTATCTCTAACTCAATCTTAATTAAAGTTAACCAAATCGGTACTTTAACTGAGACTTTCGAAGCAATCGAAATGGCTAAACGTGCTGGTTACACAGCAGTTGTATCTCACCGTTCTGGTGAAACTGAAGATGCTACAATCGCTGACATCGCAGTTGCAACTAACGCTGGCCAAATCAAAACTGGTTCTATGAGCCGTACTGACCGTATTGCTAAGTACAACCAATTATTACGCATCGAAGACGAACTAGGCGAAATCGCTGTTTACGATGGTTTAAAATCTTTCTACAACCTAAAAAAATAATTTAAACGTAATTTTTAATCGTTTAAATTAAATGATAAAAACCTCCTATTTGTAAAGTGAACCCCATTAATG
>NZ_NTRO01000031.1:0-3384 GCF_002560575.1 Bacillus sp. AFS023182
AAAAATGATTGGTACAATCACGGTAACGGTACCTGGTGCTCCTGTATTAACTAAACCAGATGTTAATTCAGCGTGGGTTGGTAGAGTGCCTAAAAATTCAGGTCATGCTCTTTTAGGTTGGTATCATGACGGTGCTCATTTTTGGTATGAAATTGCTGTGAACAACTGGATTCGTGAAGATGTTTGCGTGATCAATGATGATGGTAAGAGAAGTAAGGGTGGTATTTACGTCAATGCAGCGAATGTAAAAATTTATGAAGGTGCCAATACAAACGATAAAGTAGTTGGAACTGTGAGTTGGGCGCTATTGGATGTAGACAATCGTTACAATAATTGGTTACATGTAACTAAACCGTGGGGTTGGATTAATAAAGCAGACTATGTTAAATGGGTGAGATAACTATTTTAAGTGCAGCTTGGTATGAATACCTATGTTATGTCTTGGAAACAGTACATGGTTAAAAGAAGAGCATTTTGATAGTAGATAAGAATAAAGGATTAGAGTCGCTCGTTTGAGTGGCTCTTTGTTTTGGAATCGGGGCATGACCGGAAATGAAAAATAGCAGTGTTGTCCTATACACTAAGTTGTGTTCGTGTCTCGATTCGAGAATGAAAGGAGTGGTTCAGTGATTAGTTTGTTTAAAGGCTTCATAAACGCTGAGGCTATTCTTTATAAAGATATTAGAAAATACGTATTCAAGTTATCAAAGAAAAAGAGCAAAACAAACAAGCTAGGAGAAAATATGGACAGGAAGCAAATTTTCATCGATGTGTTATTACATAAAGGGATTTATAAGGAAGAAGATACAGGTCGGCAGCTTTGGGAAATGTCGGAGCAGGAGCTGTTCGAATTGATAAAAGGAAATAGGGAGAATAATTAGAAACGAAGTTAAATGGTTTGCGGGGTATATGGAAAGTAAATTGCAAGAGAACGAATATAAAACAGGTTGGACAGATTGTACAGTAGATTTTCTTTCTTCGCAAATTCAAAAGAACCTAAACGAATTAAATAGCATGTTTCAAGAGTTACCTTCGAATTACTCAGTGTTTTCGGCAAATGTTATCAGACAATGTAGTGATATTGCAAACTACGCAATGATGATTGCTGATATCTCAAATAAGTATATTTGCAAGTACGATCCACCGAACAAGGGAGTGAACGATATGGAGTAAGTAGAGCATGGAACTTACGAAATAACTCAACTATTAGAAGAAGCAAAGGAGACTGAAGAGAATGGCAACTAAGATTATTATGTACACAGGCGAAAATTGCGGTAAATGTGGTTCTGAAATTGAGTATTCAAGGGAAGTTGAGGTTACACATTCAACTAGACCAGTTAAAAGAAACAATCCTATAAAACTTTAATAAAAGCGTTATTTTAAAATTAAAGAGCGCCCAAGGGAGCGCTCGTCGATCGAGACAATATTGAAAAAATACTCGGTAATATATGTAATCTCTTTAACTTTGTGAGATTAATCAAAAGTTTTTCGACTTGTTTTTGGATGGTATTACATTTTGCTCTACTTTTTCATAAAGATTAAGTAATTGTTTGATGAATGTAATTTTCGGTGTTAACCAATACGAAAATAGTGCTGAAATAATTCCTATTAAAGCTCCTGTTATGACATCGAAAGGATAATGAACTCCTACCCAGATACGAGAGATAGCTACACAGAATGCAAGCGTAAGTAATAACGATCCAGTCTTTTTACGAACAAGCCAAAATGAAAAACATATTGAAAAAAATAGAATCGTATGGTCACTAGGAAATGAGTTATCTACTGCATGATCGACAAGTTTATTAACATCAGGTAATACTGCAAATGGTTGATAGTTCAAATGAAATTTCCCTGCTAACTTTCCAATTATTTCAGCAGTTACGAAAGCAACCATCGCTTGGATAATCATCATTTTGTTTTTTCTAGATTGAGTAAACCAATAAATTATAATAATTAAACCTAAAAAATACACCATATATTCCGCTAAAAATACCATAGTTGAGTTTAGGGATGAATATTGCTTCCCTAAATCATTGATAGCCCGAAAAGTATCAATATTTAATTGAGAAAAAGACATTTTTAAACCGCTCCTTATTGTGTGTCTATAACTTTATTATGTGAAAAATTTTTAAGCTGAGGCTTAACGGTTTCTTAATTAATTCTTAACAATTCTTGTTTGTGTATAAGGAAAATTATAGTAAAGAGTTTATAGTGAAAAAATTGATTTTAGTGACATTAGTATTACAAAACTGTAAGGATTAGCCCATTAAAGATTTTTAATAAAATAGTTATTTGAAAGAAAAGAGGGATGGAAAAGTGTGACTTGGAGAAGCGGTTCTAGAAGCGTTGTTTTGGTTAGCATTCTAAACACTAGGTGTTTTCTTAGTTGGAGTATTTGTAGGTTGGGTTATATGGGGATGAAACTAAAAATTTATTTGAGAGAAAGCGAGGAAAAGAAATGAATACAGTAACAGTTAATATTCAAGCAACGATTATTAAAGGAGTATTAAAAGGAGTTTCTGGAAGAGTCGTAGGTTTTGATAGTGAGATGGATATGGTGAGTATTGAGGTTGATGAAGATACATTTATTGAAACCAAATTAGGCAATGTTAAGCAAAATTAGTACAAAATCCTTATTTTATAGCAATGTGAAAAGAGCACACAGCAAATGTGTACTCATAAAAATCTAAATTATTTTATAGACCAGGATATATCATCAATGGCTTTATAAACATAACTATACATGCGGTAAAAGAGGTATTTTGGATTGTATTTTTGTTTCCATCTCATAAAAATCATCTCCCATATAAATAGTTTAATTACATTATACAGTTATTAATTTGAATGTTAAGAAAATTAGATGTGGATTAAGGTGAATTTAAACAAAATAGTTATTTAAGTAGAGAATGACAGCTGAAACGTTCTTAGCGCTTCAGCTGTCATTAAGTGAGTGTGTTTATTATTTGGAGTTTCTAATTGGTACTTTTACTTTTATTTTTAAAGGAAATTGCACCGAATATTGCTCCAGATATTGCTCCAACTACAGTCATAAAAATTGCACTTCCTACTGCAAATGACATAATTAAGCCTCCTAGTAATAAATAGTTATAATTATATATTTTAATATATTTTGGTTTATTAATATAAAGAACGAAACGTCGGAGAAACAAGTTAGAGAATTAAACAAAATCCTTATTTGAATAGAGAAAAAAGACAACAACCGGAGGGCTTGTTGTCTCAAAAAAAGTGGAATGTTACTAAAATATTAGTTGAAGACATAACAGGTGATTTAAAGTATATGAATTGCGTATAAAAATATACAGTAGAAATTAAAGAGTGCTTTCCAAGGCGCTCTTCTACCCAAACTTACATTGAAAATCTATG
>NZ_NTRO01000032.1:0-99469 GCF_002560575.1 Bacillus sp. AFS023182
TATTACTTCCTTTCTAAATAGTAAACATCAAGTAACTCCAAAATATACAATAGAAGTTGATTTTGGAGTTATTTTTTGTTTGCTTCACTTTTTTTCGGCACTCTACAGCTAGATGGTAAATCCTTTGACCACGGCAAGACTTTATCAATTTCTTCTTTATTGTTTAAATTGATGTTGGGAAGTGTTTCAAACAAATAACGAAGATAATGATAGGGACTTAGATTGTTCTCTTTTGCGGTTTCCGCCACACTATACATGATCGCACTTCCTCTAGCACCTCGCCGTGTATTTGAGAACATCCAATTTTTTCTCCCGATTACAAACGGTTTAATCGAACGTTCACTTCTATTGTTATCAATTTCTAAATGACCGTCTAATAAAAAGGCTTTAAGATGCTTCCATTGATTCAAACAATAATTGATGGCTTTTCCTAGCGCACTTTTTGGTAAAACACGATCTTTCTGTTCATGAAGCCATGCCGAAAAAAGGTTCAGAATGGGCCTGCTTTTTTCTATTAACCTCCAAAACAAACACCCTTTTTATGTGTATTCCTAGCAAATAGTGATATTTAAATTGCAACATCTTGATAGCCTACTTCATCTACCTTTTCATTTATGAGACGAACCCCTAAACCATTTTCTTCATCCCACAAACAATCAAATGAGATTCCTATATCACGTCCATCGCGAAGGAAATCATACGGAACCGAAATACCTACTAATGTTATATGTTCTATTAATTGATCAACTGTTTCAATTAATGGGTAGTCCTCATTAAATGCAACATCATAACCAAGCTCATGCCTTTTTTCTTTATAATAATCTAAAACTGGTTGTAATATGCTATGTTGGATTTGTTCCCAATTATCCATTAATGAGTTGTATGATACATATTGTCCTTCATCAAAATCCCCATCTTCAGTACCTCCTACCAATAATGCTATCTCTGTATCCTTTCCTAAAAACTTCATGGTTCTGTATCCTACCCATTTATACTGATAATCAAGTTCTCCAAAAATTTTATCATTTATTGTCATTTTAAAATCTCCTTATTATTTATTTGCAAATCCTTCAGGTCAAAGGCTACTACGTTTATGTCTCATTGGCTATAAAATTTCCAAACACTAGAAAATCTAGCTAAAGAAGTAGCATGGCTTTAATTTTTTTCTGTACAAAATATTAGCTCAACTTCAACTTCGTATATCCCAAATTTCTTATCACTATAATAAATGCTTCTGTCTATCTTATTCATTTTAGATATTTGTTTCTAATAAGTCATCATGAGTAGCTACTAAGAAAAAAAAGCCTTGTACATAGATTTAAAATAACCTCACCTTGAGTACTATTCATAAGGCATGTGGATTTATCATATCAACAGATGTGGCATCTGTTACTCCTCTAAGATACTTACCAAAATCAATTTTTAGTAGCGCTTCATAATGCTCTGAAGTAATACCTAAATCAGTCATCTTTTTGTTAATCTTAGAACGCTCGTCTACACTGAAAGTATAATTGGGAATAGCAGTTTTAAGCTTGTTCATCTTAGTAGCATTGACATTACACTATTCAATTTATTCTAAATGTTATAAACTGGAATGAATTAAGAGAAGTAATTAAGACAGTGCAATGTAAAATATGATATAGGAGACAGATGATAACAATGCAATTAGTAAAACCAACTCACCAGCACAGCAAACAAATTATGGCTTATCGGCAAGCATTCCTAAGTACAAGGGAACAGCCATATGGTAGTTGTTCCTTACAACAATTTGATTCCTTTGACGAATGGCTTAATAAAGTCAAAATACAAGAAAAAGGAGAAAACCTACCACTAAATCGAGTTCCATCCACTCAGTTTTTGAGCTTTGATAAGGGAAAACTAGTCGGTTTCATCAATATCCGTCATCGATTAACGCCACAATTACTCATAGAGAGCGGACATATAGGTTATAGCGTGCACCCGGACGAACGCCGAAATGGTTACGCTACTGAGCAGCTTCGTCTTTCCTTATTTGAAGCGAAAAAATTAGGATTAGACAAAGTGTTAATAACTTGTGACAAAGCAAATATCGCCTCTGCCAAAACCATTCAAAAAGTTGGGGGTATCTTTGAAGATGAAGTAATTTCCCCGAATACTGGCGAGATTGTTCAGCGTTACTGGATCGAACTATGATTCCATAATTTTTCAAGAGTCATACTTGATATCGTATCGAAACTATATCATAGCGAAAAGAAAAAATCGGAGTGATTTCTCACTCCGATTAAAATCTAACTTTTGAGATTCAGTACAAGGACCCCTCTCCTTATTTCAACTTTCCCTCAAAAACAATTCTTCTTCCGCACGGTTCTACAACTGTTTTCCCATCTTTCTTCACTTCATGAAAGATGGGCTCTTCCATGCGGCGTGAAGGTGCATACCCTTCTTTTTCCATACGCGCTAAGCAATCTGTAATTGTTTCGTTATCCTGTACTTCAAATTTTTTCTTTTTAGGTTGTTTTGTCATGCCCTAACCTACTTTCCATTTTTCTTGATGCGGATTGGCTTTTCATATATGTGATATATAGAAGTGCAATAATTACCATTATTATCATAACCGCTATAAAAAAGCTTGTATACTGTATTTTCTCTATAAATATGCCTCCTAATACAGGTCCCATAATACTTCCTATACTAAAGGCAATTCCGGATAATATATTTCCTGCTGGCAGTAAGTGTCTTGGTAATAAATCCGTCATAAAGCCAAGCCCTAAAGAGAAACATGATCCAATCACCATACCAGCTAACAGCATACACCCAAATACAATCCAATAATACCCGTCAAACACTGCAGCAAGTAAGAAAATAATTGCACTTATGCTGAATGTCCATGTTAAAATGCGATCTCTTCCATATTTATCACTTAATATACCAAGCGGAATTTGCGTAACAATTCCCCCAATTGCGAATGCAGGTAATAAGAAGGATACATCAGCGACAGACCACCCTTTTCGGAGTGCATACACAGGTAAATTACTATTTAACATCGCTTCCAAAACGCCGTATGCTAAAGGCCCCATTAGTGCAATCCACGCAAGAACAAATACTTGTTTATAACGAGAAAGTGATGATTCATTTTTCTTTCCTGTGTCATCTTGCTCTGGAAAAGCATTTTTGGTTGGAAGTAATAATAGCCATCCAATTAAACAAAGAATCGTAGATACGATAAATGGCGTTGCAAGCCCATATTGGACAGTGCTAGCTAAGTATGGTCCTACTGCAAAACCAATCCCAAAAAAGACTCCATATATAGAGACTTGTCTTCCTATTTTACTAGGATCAGATGTCGTTGTAATCCATGTTTGCGTTCCGACGTGTAACATGTGATCGCCTACTCCAACTAAAAAGCGCAGAATAAACCATGCCCAAAATGAAAATGTTTGTGTAAAAAAGAATAATGAAATAATAACGAGAAATCCGCCGATTACGATAATTGGTTTCATTCCAAAACGCTGCATCGGTTTCTCAAGCCACGGTGAAATAAATAAAATCCCAATATATAACGCAGTTGCATGAATACCATTAATACTAGAACGAATCCCTTCTTGCTCAAAAATCATTGCGATCGCCGGTAGAAGCATTCCTTGTGATAATCCAGAAATTGCAACAATTCCAACCATAATCCAAAATGTAAATCGTATTGACATCCTCTTCTCTCTCCCTTTACATGTTCACCAGCCTTCATTATAAACTTTTTGAACAATAATGTGTAAGCATATAAAAAGAAGTTAGACGAATCTTATCTAACTTCTTTTTATATGTTCTGCTTATTTATTTTCCAGCCAATTTGTAACGTGCTGGGTAAATTCATCTAAACAGTCAATAAACGGCGAATGCCCACAATCCTCTAATATGACTAGTTCTGCATTCGGAAGATGTTTTGCTAATTCTTCTCCGACCACTTGCGGGACAACGTAATCCCGGTCTCCTTGTACGACAAGAGTCGGTACTTGCAGGCGATGAATATGTCCATTCCCTGGTACAACTCCATTATGTTCATCTGAAATATTAAACGTAATTAAAGCATAGTTCACATCTACAAAATTACGCTGCGTTAACATATCATCTAAATACTTTTCATAACGCTCTGGATCTGGTTTATTGTGTGTATAAATCAGTAAATCCCAAACCGTACGATAATATATCTTGTTCATATTTTTAATTGCATCTAGTACTGGAGCAATTTGAACGGGATCTTGCGCAATTTCTTCTTTTGTTTTTAACAAAGTGGATGTGATGGGTTGACCGTTTATATCTTTTTTGAAAATAGGATATCCTTTCATTCCAACTGATTCAACCAAAATCAATTTTTCTACGCACTCCGGATGACAAGCTGCAAACTCCATCGCAACACCACCACCCATTGACCATCCCATCAGTGAAAACTTCTTCAATTGTAGATCATCTATAAATAGCTTTACATCACCTGCAAAGTCTTGCAACGAATCTATTGGCTTATGGTAGGTTGATTTTCCAAATCCTCTTAAATCAATGGCGTAAATGTGATATTCATCTTGTAATTTCCCAATGACTAAATCCCAGTGCTGTGAGGATGTCATATTCCCATGAATTAGGATGAGTTTTTCTTTATTTTGTCTTCCAACTTCTTGATATGCAATCGTTTCTCCATTTGATAACGAAACAAACTTCAGTGTTGCAGGCTTAATCATCACACGCTCCCCCATTCATTTTTAATAGATAGAAAATTCTAAACTTACCTCTAGCATATCATGTAGAATATATGTTCTCAACACAAAAACGATACAAAATACTTACATAAAACAACATACCTATCACTAGACAATTCTGGTAAAAGATTATATAGTTAGCTAGGTAACTAATTTGAAAGGATTAAACAAATGGACGAAAAACAGCATTTTTTTCACATTGTCAGTCAAACTTCTCGAAAGTTTACGAAGAAATTTAATGAACGTGTATCACCAACAGGTTTATTTAGTGCACAATGGGCTGTCATTTTTCGAATTAATCAAACCGGACCTTGTACACAAACTGAGTTATGTCAGTATTTAAACGTTGAATCGCCAACGATGACTCGTACTTTAACACGTATGGAAACAATGGGATGGATTATTCGAACCGAGGGAAAAGATCGTCGCGAAAAGCTCATTTCATTATCTGAAACAGCACTAAAAATGATTCCAATATGGCAAGAAGAAGTTGATACTTTCGAAGAAAAAGCGCTACAAAATATTAATGAAGTAGATTTACAACAAGCATTTCAAGTACTGCAAACCATTATTAAAAATTTAGATGATTAATTGGAGGGATGACGATGCAAAGTGAGAGACTTTGGACGAAGGACTTCCTTGGAACTTGTTTTAGTAGTCTGTTTCTCTTTTTAACGTTTTACATGCTTATGACTACTTTACCCGTCTATGTAATAGAGGGGTTGAAAGGAAAACCTGAAGAAATTGGTTTAGTCGCAACAGTATTTCTTATTTCTTCTGTCCTATGCCGCCCGTTTACCGGAAAGTGGCTTGACGATTTAGGAAGAAAGAAAATCTTATTTATTTCTCTTTCCTTATTTTTAGCTGCTACCGTAATGTATTTCGGTGCACAAAGTTTATTTTTATTACTTGCCCTTCGCTTCCTTCACGGCATTGGGTTTGGAATGGCAACGACAGCTACAGGTACAATTGTCACAGACGTCGCACCGGCTCATCGCCGCGGTGAAGCACTTGCCTATTTCGGTGTATTTATGAGTTTGCCGATGGTAATCGGTCCTTTTTTAGGTTTAACGATTATTTCACATTTTTCATTTACAGTTCTGTTTATCGTTTGTTCTATCTTTTCATTACTAGCATTTCTATTAGGTTTACTTGTAAATATCCCACATGAAAAGCCAGTAAGTAAACAAAAACGCGAGCGAATGAAATGGAAAGATTTAATTGAACCTTCTTCTGTTCCAATTGCCCTTACAGGGTTTGTTCTTGCTTTTTCTTATAGTGGCATATTATCTTTTATTCCTATTTACGCAAAAGAAATTGGTTTAGGAGAAGTTGCTAGTTACTTCTTTATTGTATATGCACTTGTTGTTGTTCTTTCTCGTCCATTCACAGGAAAGATATTTGATCGTTTCGGTGAAAATATACTTGTTTATCCTTCCATTATTATTTTTACAATTGGAATGTTCATCTTAAGCCAAGCACAAACGCCATTTTGGTTCCTTGGTGCAGGTATATTAATTGGTTTAGGCTATGGGACGTTAATCCCAAGTTTCCAAACCATTGCTATTTCCGCGGCTCCAAACCATCGACGCGGCTCAGCAACAGCTACTTATTTCTCATTCTTTGATAGTGGTATGGGTCTCGGTTCCTTTGTACTAGGTATCGTAGCAGCACACTCAAGCTATCATAATATGTATTTCATCGCTGCCATTATCGTTGCATTTACATTACTTATTTATTACTTTCTACATGGCAGAAAACAACAGTTCAAAAAGCAAGGTACAGATGAAGAATTATCAGCTTAATGTTAATAAGGAAAGTAAACTCCCCTGTTTACTTTCCTTATTTTGTATTTCTAAGAAAACGATCGTATACTTATTGTAGAATTAACAAGGAGGTATATATATGAATTTTAAAAAATCTCCCCTTTTGTTACTCATACTTACACTAGTGTTTATCGTAACTGGGCTTGGATTTACTTTTTTTAAACAAAACAAAGTCTCCCCTTCTAAAGAGAACGTGACAAAAGAAAATTGGTTACAAGATCCCTACTTACGTTGGTCATATACACATATGAAAGAACTAGCGTTAACAAGCGAAGTAAAAAATAATCCCGAGCAAATATCATCATTTCCTACTGCATTACAAAACTTAGATGATTTCTCAGTTAAAAAAGTGAATGGAGGAAATATCCCTTTAAAGAAACTATTAGATGAGAATAAAACAGACGCCTTTGTTGTTGTACATAACGGAAAACTTGTTTACGAGCATTATTTCAACGGGTTTAAACAAAATGAGCAGCATGGAATGGCCTCTTTAGCAAAAGTATTTACTGGTGCACTTGTACAATCATTAACCGAAGAAGGACTCATCAATGTAAATAAGACTGCTGAAACATATGTCAAAGAATTACGAAACACTCCATTCGGAAAAGCAACAATTCAACAATTAATGGACATGCAGGTTTCTGCTGAATACCCTACACATGGATATATACAGCCAGGTTTAGAAAATCAAGATGCTCAATTATATTTAGCCAGCAATATTCTTCCTCGTGGTAAAAACTATGATGGCCCAATAAAAATTTATGATATGCTACAAGAAGCAGAAGAAACGGCACCACCTGGAACTGCGTTTTCGTATAATAACGGTTCATCTGAAACACTCGGCTGGATTATACGGACCTTAACTGGAAAATCGTTAACTGAAAATGTAAGTGAGAGAATTTGGTCCAAAATAGGTATGGAAGAAAATGCGTATTATGTTACAGATGAAACAGGAGTTGAACAAGCAAGTGCTGGTTTAAATGCGACTGCAAGAGATTTGGCCAGATTTGGGCAATTGATTTTAAATAACGGTCGCTACAATGGCGTGCAAATTCTCCCTTCCTCTATTTCAGAAAATGTAAAGAGCGTGCAAGAAGGAGAATTTGCAATCGGACAAGGTACATCCATTTCTTATCATAATCAATGGTGGATTCCTCATAATGAACACGGTGCATTTGAAGTGTTAGGAAGTTATGGACAATGCCTCTATATAGATCCAAAAGCGAATATGGTCATTGTACATTTCTCATCCAATGCTGAGCCAAGCAATGATGTTCATACAACTTATTCAAATATGTATGTAGATATCGCAAAACACTTAGAAAAAAGCTAGTTTTATACTAGCTTTTTCACATAATAAATTTTATATAAATCAATTGTTTTCTATACACCTTATTACATTTATCCATTCTTCACATGAAAGATTTAATCTTCTATATGTGAATAACGTCGTACAAACACTTTCAATCATTGAAGGGTTTTTCCGTAGAAAATCCCATCTCAATACTTTAGGTAGTTCATACATCTTATATTCTTTACTTTCCTTAATAATTCCATCAACTTCCCGTTCACAAATTCCCCTTACTAAATAATCTGCTCTTAATTCTTGGCACACCTTTTTAAAATTTTCATTATGATGTTTCAATTGAAGTAAACATGTTACATACGTACGAAACAATTCATCATTCCGATTACAGCATCTCATTATATTTTCTATTTTTTTCATCATAAATTTTTTGCCTTTTCTTGTATTTCTAAAAGCCACTTTTCACGCTTTGCTGCTTTACTTGTTTTTACAGATTGAAAGGCAGAACGTTTTATTTGGCGTATACCACAAAATTGCAAAATACCTTTTTTCATAATCACCCAATCAGCCGATCGATATAAGAGTGCCACGTACCATAAGGGCGAATCTAACGTATTAATAACCCACGCCGTTTTTCCTGTAAGTAATCCTTTCGGCATTACACCTTCATATCTATATGCAAACCCAGCAACAAAAACACGATCAATAAAACCCTTTAAAATAGCTGGCATTCCCCACCACCATATTGGATAAATAAAAATAAAAGAATCTGCCTCTTTGACCAATTTTCTGTATTTCTCTGTTTCTTCTTCATATACTAAATCACACCTTCTCTTATCTTCATTAAAAGTTAGAACTGGGTTAAATGCTTCCTTATAAAGATCAAGTAATGTAACAGAATGGTTCGTCCCTTGCAGTCCTTTTTGCACATGTTCTATAAAATTGATGCATTGAAACTAGATGGATTCGGATGTGCATATACGATGAGGATGTTCACCTTTCAACAACACCTTTCCTTAAATTCCCTTTTGACTTCCAAATGTTTGCGTGATATTCTATTACTTGTCAAGTAGCAAGCCTATATGACAAAACGACTGACACCTACTCGGCGAAGGTGTCTATTTTTTATTTTTAGCCGAATGAAATGCCTCTTTCAGGGCATATTCAACTTTTGACACTACACACTCAACACCATTCCCTTGTATCAGGCTGCTTTTGCAGTCTTTTACTCTACATAGTCAAAAAAATTCAGATAAATTATAACATAAAAAAAGAGAGCCTAGCTCCCTTTTCTTGCCTTATAATATACTCCTTTATTCGTATAGGAATATTCATCATCAGCTAAAGTAATTTTCCCATCCAGTTTTAACTCGTCTAATAGCCTTGATAAATAAAATTGATGTAGCATTTTTTTCGTGAATTTTCCTTCATAATGCGAAACGATATGCTCTTGAATATCTAATAGTGATATTGGTTTATCTTGCTCCATCATATATTCATATACTGCTTTACGCAGCTTTACGTATTTCTCAAGTGTCACAGTACAATTGCAACCCCTTTCTTCTCATGCTGTTATTTTTGGAATCGGTTTTTTTGCAATAAAAAAACCTCTCCGATAAGAAGAAGTTACGTATATATCTTCGTCTTATCTTCCAGAACAAATCATGTTCTGCTGGAATTAGCACCTGCATCGCGGTTGCTGGGTTTCATCGGGCCAGTCCCTCCACCTCTCTGGATAAGAAAATATTCACTTTATATCTTATAATAGCCACTTCTATTTTCATTGTCAAATCATATAAAGTAACCACATTGAAGTTATATTTTCTTTTCTAACGCTCATACTAAAATTGTATGTACAAAAGGAGGGATTTATAATGGATAAAAATGCTCGTGGATATGTTCAAGATTCGTTTCATTCGTTGCAAGAAGCAAAAAATTGTTTGGAACATGCATTACAAACAGTTGAAAAGAGCGATAATAGGGAGCGAATCGAACAGTCTTTACAAGCTGTGGAACATGCATTACAAAAATGTGATCATACGGTTCATATTTTAGAACAAGAATGAAAATTGCCCATCTCTTTACTAGATGGGCAATTTCTCAAATGGCATACTGTAACAGTATTGCCGTCGTAATTAAAAAGTATACAGAATTCACGATTTCTAAAACTCCAACTTTTAAGATAGATATCTTTTTACCATACAATACGATTGCGCGAATTAGGCTCGGTATAAATATAAGAGAAAGCCATGGATTTACCAATAAAGAGGCAATGATTAAGAAAATATGATAGCCCCATGAAACATAGCGATAAGTAGGATTATTCTTTTCACGAATCATTGTTTTCACATAAAATGTACTACCTATAAAATATAGAAAAGAAATACCAGCAATTGCAAAAGCCGTTTCATCGACTGTTTTCATCGAAAAATAATAACTAAGTAAACCGCCTATGCAGAAAACAAGTATTGCACAAATATCATTTACTAAGGCTCGTTCATTTTTTTGTCGAGCAAAGTATATATTTACGATAAAGAGCGGAATCATCGTAACACCAAACAGAAGTATTTTCCATTCATACAGTAAAGATACGCTCCCGAAAACACATGCGATTGTAAAGTAAATAAGTGCCGCATACATAAATTCTTTCTTTCGAGGTTGCTTTATGTACATTAAAAATGGATACGTTGCTAAATAGATAAATAACCAAGCGATAAAAAGTGGAATATGATATAAAGTAGGTTTACCAAGTATTACACTAAGTATAAACGGAATCAGCAGCATCCCCCAGGCACCGTGCTGCTTTGGAACAACTAGCTTCATGAATATGGCATCTCCTCTTTGAAAATATTTCTCATTTTCTATTATATAAAAAGTCTCATCTAAAAATCGGACTACATTAAAACAATTTTTTGACACATTTCAAAATAATGATCAACATGTATAAAAAAATGCTTCCTACCAATGGTAAGAAGCATGAAAGAGGCAAACGAATATGTAAGTCGCGACCCTACTTTACATTCTTATGCTTTGTAACATATGCTTATGCCTTGTTTTCCTGAGAGAATAGCCCTTTATCATTATCTAAAATTCCATATTTCTTTTTAAATCTCGTAATAATTCTAATCCACGATGAGCTAAACAAGACAAGAAAAATCACATTTGAGAGTGCATGCGCTAAATCAAAGTAAAAGCTCGCAGCATAATATGCTATAAAGGCTTTCCATGTTAATCCTTCTAAAAAACCGAGTATCCCCCACAAATTCATAATCCAGCCAAAAACAAAGCCGGCTATGAATCCATAGATGACTCTCCCCCATAACGTTCTCATTATAAATGTGTTTCGAAGTAGACCCGCTATAAAGCCTATCATTCCCCAAGAAAACATTTGCCAAGGTGTCCAAGGTCCTTGCCCTAAAAATATATTAGATACCAATGCTGCCGTTGCCCCAATCATAAAGCCTGTCTCACTTCCAAAAACAATTGCAGATACAATAATAACAAAAGAAGTTGGTTGTACACTCGGCATAATGGAAAATGGTACACGACTCACTGCTGCTATGGCTGCTAAAACAGCGACAATGACGATTTCACGTGAAACAAATGCTTTCCTCTCAAATCGTATATAAAAAGGTAACATAATAACAGCTAATAAGAATAAACTACACCACATAAAATATTCATCTGTTACAAAAGAAGTAAACAGAAGAGTACTTATGACAATAATGAAAATAAGCATTATGAGAGCAAAATATCGTTTGGACACGCTTTATACACATCCTCCCACGTTAATGCATAAGGCAACTGCTTGCGAATAAAACGATTAATAGATGTTGTATAAAAGAAATTATCACTAAAGAATTTCTTTGGCGTATCATCCATAATTACTTTCCCGTCAAATAGCATCATACAATGATCAACATATTTAGCTGCAAATTCAATGTCATGTGTTGCCATCACAATCGTTGTTCCTTTCTTTTGTAACTCCTGAAACAATCCGCCTAATCTTTCCTTTTTCTCTGGATCCAGCCCTTTTGTCGGTTCGTCTAGTAATAATAAGCTTGGTTTTGATAACAAGGCTGTACATATTGCGATTAACTGTTGTTCTCCCCCGCTACAATCATGCGGATGACGATCGCGAATGGACTGCAGCCAAAATCGTTTTAACATATCTTCTGCAATTTCTTTCCCTTTATCATCATATAATTCATTTGCTCTTTCAAAAACTTCATCCCACACCGTCTCAAATGTAAAATGATAATACGGATGTTGCGATACAAATCCGATTCTTTTAAACCGTTCCTTTGAATCAATTTTATGAATCTCCGTTCCGTTCCACCGTACTTTTCCTCTTCTAGCTTTGTTTAATCCTGCTAATATAGTTAAAAGTGTTGATTTTCCAGTACCATTTTTCCCAACAAGCGCAGTCCACTTCCCACGTTCAATCGATAGCATTAAATCCTGTAAAATAAAAGGGCTATTTTTTTCATATTGAAATGATATATGATTTGCTTGTAAAACCACTTCTTTTGTTTCTGCCTGTGATATAACCGGTATTTCATATTCCATAGGTAACTCAGAATGTATTTGTGTTTGTGCCTCCCTTACCGTAAATGGGATTTTCTTTACATTCCATTCTAAAAACAACCTTGGAATTTGAGGGATAAACGGGCGAAACTCTTCTAATGCCCACATTTTTGATATAACATGTTGCGGCGTCCCATCATACATTATTTCCCCAGCATCCATAAACACAACTCGAGTTGCTAGTGGAATGACTTCGTCTAAACGATGTTCACTCATGATAATGGTAATTCCGAGCTCTTCGTTAATTCGTTTTAATAACCCTAAAAAATCTTTTGCTGCAATTGGATCAAGCTGTGCTGTCGGTTCATCAAGTAATAATAATTTAGGCTGTAAAACAAGAACTGCCGCTAAATTAACCAGTTGTTTTTGTCCCCCCGATAATGTATGAACAGACTGGTGTAATAAATCTTGAAAACCTAAAAAACTAATTAATTCAGCAATTCTCTTTTGGATTATATTGGTCTCTAGGCCAACATTCTCAAGAGAAAATGCCAATTCTTGAATAACCGTATCCATAACAAGTTGATTTTCTGGATTTTGAAATACCATTCCTACTTCTTGCGCTGATAATAAATCTGGCATCTCAAGTAAAGAAGTTCCATTATAATACATATTACCTATGCGTTTTCCAACTGGAAGTAGCTCTTTCTTGAAATGTTTCAAAAGTGTCGTCTTACCACAGCCTGAACGGCCAGCCAACACAATAAATTCCCCTTGAGAAACCCTCAAGGAAACGCCCGTTAATGCTTGTACCTTTTCATCTGCATACGTAAAAGCTAAGTCTTTTATTTCCGCATGCGCCACCATAACCATTCCCTCCCTTCCATTATGATTGGTAAACTAATAAATAGTAAAAATAAAACGAATAAGATTCCATCATATTGCTGAAATACAAGCGATTCCACCCTTGGATAGATTAATAGTTTGCCAGCACCGTAAAAACTGAACAGAAAACAGCTTAGTAATAAAATTGCTAAGCACGCAAGTATGTACCAATCTTGCCTTCCCATGCGATATTGAATATATGTACTACGCTTTGTTACTCCAAATCCACGTGCTTGCATGGAATCCGCCGTTTGTAATGCATCTTCTAAAGAACAAACAAGCAACACCTGCAAGAGCTTCATTCCATTTTTGATTCTCCCTATGAATGGGCCTGAATCTAATTGCACTCCTTTTGTCTTTTGAACAAGTGTAATTTGCCTTAAACGCCGGATAAATAAAGGAACGAAGCGCACTGTGATCATTGTTAGTAACGCAACTTTCGGTGAAATCCGTGAAAACAAGTACAAAAATTTATGACTTGAAATCACATCATTATAAGAAGTAAATGTGAACATAATAGCAAGTAACAATAATCCCATTATGAATCCATACATACATGCCTCTAATGTAATTCGATTATCCCCTAAACGAAATAATGTAGTCGCTCCTCTATGTGTTAACAAAGGGTTCAACACAATAATCATTACGAAGAAAATAAGCGTGCTTGGTATCATTTTTCTTAGTTTCTCGCCATTTCCTTGCATGATGTTTAACAGTACGATCATAATAATCGCACCCATTAAAAAAAGAGGGTGAAGACACACCATACATAGTATCATCACCCCAATATAGTAGATAAAATTCACAAAAGGATGTAAAGAAGAAAAGATAATTTTCATAGTCCTTTACCAAGAATCCTTTCCTATTTTAGCACATATACCCATTCGATTTTATCTCCTGGCTTGACTGTATATGCACCTGCACTTCGATTTGGAAAAGCACCATTTACACGGTACTTCCATCCGCTTGTGCTCGTTATGTCTTTTTCGTATAAATCATTAATGCCCTTTACATAAATACTATCTCTGGATCCCGTTGCATCTACATCTAATCCTGTACGCTGCAATACTTTATAAACCGTATCTCCCTCTTGTACGTCAACTTTTTTTGCTCCTAATAAATAACCTTCATTTCCACGTACAGAAATGGTAACTTGCTGCGCTTGTGGTTCTGGCTTTTGTTCGGGTTGCGGTTGCGGTTGCGGTTGCGGTTGCGGTTCTGGCTTTGGTACTACTTTAGGTTCTGGGTCTTTCGACTGTTCCTGCTTTGGTGTTTCTTTCGGCTGATTAACTACTTTTGCCTCTTCTTTTACTTCTGATTTTGCTTCTGGCACTTTCTTAGGCTCAGTGTTTGCTTGCTGCGCTTTTGGTTGTTCTTGTTGCGCAACTGGTTCTTGCTCTTTTTTCTCTTGTTTCTCTTTTTTCTCTTGTTTCTTAATTTCAGGTTGTTTTTGTTGTTCTTGTTCCTGATCCCCCTTTTGCTGCTCTTCTTGTTGCTTTTTCTCTACTGATTCTTGCTGCTTTTCCGGTTTACTTTCTTCCTTTTTCTCTTCTTGTTTCAGTTCCTCTTTTTGTTCTGTTTTTGAAATTGCTTTTTGTTCAGATTTTGACTCATTTTGACTACATCCAACAAGCAATCCAAATGAAAGGACAACTGAGAGTAACCATTTCATCATACTCATGTTTTTCTCACCTTTCCTAATAAAATTAGGAGCAAATCATTGCTCCTAATTTTTTGTTAAGCTGCTTTTCGTCTCCATAAAACATATGCTGAAGCAATACACAATACACCCATTCCTACTGGCATTGCAGTGTCCCAAGCAGATGCTCCTGTTTTCGGTAATTGATGGTTTTTCGCAGTTTTTTCATTATTTAATGTTTTCTCTTCTGTAACAACACGAGAGTTCTTATCGTTTGTTTGTTCTTGTGGTTTTTGAATTACTTCTTGCTTTTCAATCTCCTTGCTCTCTTCCACTACCGGTTCCTTCGGCTCTTCAACTGCGTTCTCGTCGCCCTCAGTTGATAAATTTGTCCAATCATATATAGAACCTTGACCAGTTACAAACGATTTATATTGAACAAGCGCTAGAAGTGCTTGTTCAGTCGCCATACCATTGCCCTCTTGGTCATTTGGCAACCATTTAAATTCACCATTTGCAAGTTGGTATGATATTAAATTTTGAACTGCACTTACATTATTTTTAGTAAATGCTTCACTAGTTGGATCAACCCCTGCAATAGCAAGTCCAATAATTGCTTGTGCAACACTATTTGAATTTTCTTGACCGTCAGCTTCAAATCCACCAGTGTTCAATTGTTTATTTGTTAAATATTGCACAGCTTTATCTACAGCATGCTTTACCTCTGGTTGTTTCTGATACGGTGCTAGTGCCGATAAAACCATACCTGTTACATCAATACTACTAGCCTCGTCCTTACTACTTTCCACATGGTATGTCCAGCCACCGTCTGTATGCTGTGCATTTAAAATCTCTTTTACTAAAGCAGCACGATTCCACTTTGCTTCAGCCGGTACTTCATATTTTTTTGAATCCAGTGCAAGTAAAGCGAATGTATAACCAGTAATAGAATTTAGTTTCTCAGATTGATATAGTTTTTGAACTAAATTCTTCCCTGCAACATTCGTTGGATTCCCATTTACCGCTGTTACTGCTAAAACAGTTCTTGCTATATCTGTAGCGGTAAATCGTTCCACTCGTTTTTCTACTTTTTGTGTTAAAGATTGTAAATAACTAATCTTTGTTTCTACTGGAATATTATTTCCTGAACGAGCAAGTGCAATTGCTACCCAATCACTATCAATTCCGTCTTCGATCATTTTTTTTGATGTTTTAGCAATCGCTTGATCTAATTGCTTCATTAATAATTCATTTGTGATTGGTTCTTTCGACTCATTAGGCTTTTGTTCTTCTGGCTTCTTCTGTTCTTCTGGTTTTTGTTCCTCAGGCTTTTGACCATCTGGATTTTGCTCTTCCGGTTTTTGTTCCTCAGGCTTTTGACCATCTGGATTTTGTTCTTCCGGTTTTTCCGCATCTGGATTCTTTTTGCAAGTTCCCATCTTATCAAGAACTTGTTGCAATGTTTCTGTGTTCATATTGTTCCAATCTACAACAAAACGAAATGTAACAACATCTTCAGATTCTAATTTATAACTATCCGCCCCTACCATGGCAGCTTTATCATTTACATCATATGCCCATCCACTTGTCTCACCAGCCATTAAACCATCAATACCTTTAACATACATACCATATTGCGTATTCTCAGCTGTTACTTTAGTCCCCATTACTTTTTGTAACAAACTATAGGCTGTTTCTCCATCTTCAATAGCTACTTCTTTCGGACAAAGAATAACTCCTCTTTGCGATTCCCCAATAATCGCAAGTGTTGCTGTTTTTCCTTCAGCAAACGTAATATGTACAGTATTTGTGAATGAAACAAACACTAATGCGACTGCCATAATCGATGTAAGCAGCCATTTTTTCATCATTGCCATCCTTGCTTATTCCTCCCTTTGCTTACATATGCATAAAAAAAGACCCTTCAAGGGCGTGCAATAACACTCTACTGTGAGTGCTATACAAAATGCACAACACCTCCTATCCGCATAGATAGCGGTTGTATTTGTATAGGAAAGACAGTGTAGCTTATGAATGTATTATTGTGATAACATTCACTTTTAGCGGCGAACCCATTTCATTTCCACCTATTTCCTTTAAAAGTTATCGTATAAACGACATACCTATACATTCATTAAATTATAAATATCTGTATTATTTTACTATTGACACGAAATTTTGTCTATGCTTTCTCTGATTTATTTCCTATGAATATTAGTCTGTTACGTGAAACTATAAAGCCTATATATAGTCACTATAGCTTACTATGAAGTGGTTGTTTACATACAATAACACCATCTTCATCGATATACACATAATGATTTGGAATCCACTCAATTGCTCCAAACTGTAAAGGAATTTCTTTTTCTCCTTTTCCTTCTTTTCTACTTCTCTTCGGTATTGTACCTAACGCTAAAATACCAATGTTAATATTTCGTAATTCTTTAGAATCACGAACATATCCATATACAATAATCCCTGCTAAATTTCGTTGACTTGCTATATTTGCCAAGTTATCTCCAAGTAACGCACAATTTGTAGAAGCCTCTCCATCAACTACTAACACTGTTCCCTCCGGTAAAGTTTGTAGAGCCTCCTTTACTATTACATTATCATCCTCCACTTTAACCGTTGCAATTTTTCCATGAAATTGTTCTTTCTTTCCATATGATTGAAATATAGGCTTACATACTTGTACGTCTCCTTCAAAAGCATCACACAGATCTGTTGTTCTCCACATCTTTCTCCCTCTCTTCTTTTTAGTATATGTTACATATTCTTGTCGTTTTATTTTTCACCTGTCTAATATTGCAAAATTTTGTATACTATAACTTTTTTTCCAAACTGCATAATATTTCAAATCCCGTACATACTATATAAAGGCTGGTGAACAGCTTGAGTCCAATTTCGTAGTACCTACAATCTTTTCTCCCTTTCCCTGGGGCTGAGCAGTTAGTTTTTACTAGCTGCTCTTTTGTTTTTATATTTTTGTTTAAAGCCCCTTTTTAATTATCATCACTAAAATCAGACAACCAGTATGTACTCATGAGTGAATAGGACAACCTTTTCTTGTAATATTCTTTTATAAAAGGATAAGGGTGTGACAATGTTGAATAGGAAAAACGCTCAAATTGTTATTCACATAATAAAAGGCTCAACTATAAAAAGGTTTTTAATCTTAGATTTAGTTACTGGAACAGGAATTTTTTATATAGTTAAATTTATTTCTTCAAGTGCATTAATTGCATTTATTGGCAGTCTTATGGGAACCGAAAGTATTAAAAAGATACCGAAATTCAAAAATAATACGAATTAAATCCTAGTACCTAGCCCCACTACCTTTACTTCGTTAAGAAGAACAGACCTTCTCAATAAAATAATAAAAAAGAGCCAAATGGCTCTTTTTTATTACATTTCAATACACGGATCTATTATATCTCCAACTCGATCACCGGAATTAGTAATATACTACTTAATTACAATGTCGTGTAGTTCAAAACGAATCATTTTTTTCAATTCATCTAGTTCTATTTCAACTTGATATCCTATCTTCCCAGCACTAAAGATTATTGTATCTAGCTCCATAGCACTATGATCAATAACGGTAGGAAAATATTTTTTCATCCCAATCGGTGAACAACCCCCATGAATATAACCAGTAAGCGAGAGTAAATCTTTTGATTTCAACATGCTTATTGATTTTTCACGAATGCTTGCAGCAGCTTTTTTCAAATCCAACTCTTCACTGACAGGTACAACAAAAACATAGTGTTTTCCTGATTTCCCTATAGTAACTAGCGTTTTAAAGACTTGATTGGGAGATTGTCCTAATACCAAGGCAACATCTATTCCACTAATAGCATCAGTATCCGCATAGCTATAATGTTTATAATTAACTTTCTTCTTATCTAACAACCGCATTACATTCGTTTTGTATTCCATTGTGCTAAAACCCTCCTGTAATAAATCTATATGTACTATGTAATATATAAATTGAGATGTAGACGGTGGAAATATAATTTCCAATACATAAATATTGTAACTTACTTTACTATTCTCTAACAAGGAATGACAAACATATCACTCACACTGTTTATATAAGATTAATTCATCCGTTAATCTCATTTTTGTTTTCAAAAAGCATTGCTATCTCAATAATCACTTGTTATAATTTTGAAAAAACTTAAGGAGAGACCCAATATGTTTAATTGTACTTCTTTCCAACTTCATCATCATATATAACGCCGTGTATCCGAAGAATTTTTTCTTCGTGGGTACAGGGCTTTTCCTGTTACCCACGAAGCGTTCATAAAGCTATGTGGGTATTTTTATACCTGCATAGCTTTTTTTATTTTATAAAAGGAGTGATTTAAATGGATGTAAGAAATGTAAAAGGAACAAAAGATTATTTACCCGCGGAACAGTTGCTTAGAAACAAAATTAAATGCGCTTGTGAAGAGACTTTTGAACGATATGGCTGTAAACCACTTGAAACACCTACATTAAATATGTATGAACTGATGGCTTATAAATATGGAGGCGGTGCTGAAATTTTAAAAGAGATGTACACACTACGTGATCAAGGAAATCGTGAACTCGCACTTCGGTATGATTTAACGATTCCATTTGCAAAAGTAGTAGCAATGAACCCAGATATCAGGCTTCCCTTTAAACGCTATGAAATTGGAAAGGTCTTTCGTGATGGACCGATAAAACAAGGAAGGTTTCGTGAATTTATTCAATGTGACGTTGATATAGTCGGCGTAGAATCTGTTATTGCTGAAGCTGAATTAATGGCCATGGCATTTGATCTTTTCAAAACTTTAAACTTAGATGTTACCATTCAATATAATAATCGTAAGTTATTAACAGGTATCCTTCAATCGATTGAAATTCCAAACGAACAAACAAACGATGTTATTTTATCATTAGATAAACTTGAGAAAATTGGGGTTGATGGCGTACGAAAGAATTTACAAAGCCGTGGGATAACAAATGACACTGTAGAGGTAGTTTGTCATACTGTTGAATCTTGTATAACATTAGAAATTGATGAATTTAACCAAGCTTTCTTAAATTCACTTGTTATAGAGGGAAGCAATGAACTAAAGCAATTACAGCAATATTTACTCGCACTTGGTATCCAAGACAATGCTGTGTTTAATCCATTCTTAGCAAGAGGACTTACTATGTATACAGGCACAGTTTATGAAATCTTTTTAGCAGATGGAAGCATTACTTCAAGCATTGGTAGTGGCGGACGTTATGATAATATAATTGGGGCTTTTCGTAACGATAATACATCCTATCCAACAGTAGGGATTTCCTTTGGCTTGGATGTTATTTATACAGCTCTTACGCAAAAAGAAACGGAATCTGCTTCTGTCGATATTTTCATTATTCCTATTAACACCGAAGTGGAATGTTTACGAATCACACAACTTTTGCGTTCTAAAAGTACCTTCAAAGTTGAACTGGAACTTGCCGGCCGTAAATTAAAGCGAGCTCTTAATTACGCAAATAAAGAGAATATTCCTTACGTGCTTATTATTGGTGAAACTGAAATTTCTACGGAAACCATTGTTTTACGTAATATGAAGGAAGGTACCGAAATAAACCTCCCCCTATCTTGCATTGAAAATGGAACATTAAAGGATTATTTATAAAAAAGCAGCCAATTAAAAGGTTAAGCCGTTCTCTTTCGAAATACCCGCAACTATACAAACACATTTAAAAGCAGAACAATTCGCACATGAATTCGCTCTGCTTTTTATTATCATATCAATATTTTAAGTTCCTAGTACTTTTTTACCAAGTGGCTTCGTACTATTCGAATCTGGTTCAAGTGTAATACCAATGTTATCAAAGGACTGTTTTTGTGCAATTTCATATGTCAGAAGTCCTGATCCAGTTTCATCCGGTTTAAATATTCCAGCGTTTTTTCTTTCTCCATCTTTTAATAACCAAACTTGATACACTTCTGATTTGTTTACTTGTGGCAAATGATCAGCTTGTACAACTAATTTTTTCTTATCTCCTTGTTGCATAACAAATACATACCCTTTTGTATTTTCATCTTTTTGATCGATTGATACTAATGGACGCGTAGAGATTACTTTCATTGGATCACTGCTTAATTCATCCTTAGCTAAAGATTGTATTTTTAATTGCGAATTTTCGATTGTTACTGCTACTGTAATCACTAACATTGTTCCTAGTAATACTGTTGCCAACGGTGTAAATTGTTTTTTTAGTAAAACCGTCCATTCTTTCAATTTCGCTGTTACTTTGTTATCTCTATTCGTTTGTTCGCGAACAAATATAAAATCAAACACTTCAGCTTTTAATGTTTCTGGTACTTCTCTCTCTTCAAAATCGAAATGCATTGCTTCCCAAGCTGCCTGCATTGCTGGATACTCAGTTTGACATTTGGGGCATGTCTTTAAATGTTCTTGAAACGCTCTTTGTTCTCTATCATCAAATGTATTCGTAACATAGGATAATAAATGCTCACATTCTCTCTCCATACTATCCCCTCTATTCTAGATATTTTTTTAATTGCTTTAAAGATTGATGAAGACGACTTTTAGTGGTTCCCAATGGTTCATCTTCCATTTTAGCAATCTCACTAAGGGAATAACCTTTCCAATATAGCAAGTCGATTAATCTTTTTTGAGACGTAGACAAATTCTGCTTTGCCTTTTGAATTTCAACACTGTGCATCCTTTTCTCGATTTGATTTTCTGAATCTGCTATATGCATATGTTTTTCAGAATCATAAAGATTATTAAAGTTTCTATACATAAGTTCTTTATTTTCTTTTCGGACATAATCAATACATATATTCCTTGTAATAGTAAGTATCCAATTTACGAAATCACCTTTTGAAGGATTATACATACTTTTAGTTGTCCAAAGTTTCAAGAAAATTAATTGAACAACTTCTTTTGTTTTGTCCTCATTTCCTTGGAAAAATTTAAAAGTGAAGCTATATATCAACTTAATATATCGTTCATATAGTTCTTCTAATGCAGGACGATAGTTTCTTTGTACTAATTGCATTAACTCATAATCATTTTTTTCTTTCATTCTCACCTGCACTCCCTATTGTTTTCGTTTTTCTGATAATTCTAAATTAATTTAATTATATAATTCAAATAGAAAAATAGGAACCACCAACAACATTGGTCGCTCCTTTTAACAGAATATTTATCCCACTATTCGCTGGCATGCGCCCTATTCGGCGTGCTTTCTATCACTGTTTAAATGTAGTTTCACCATTCAGTACAAACCATATATCTTTAACCCCTTGTCCATTTATATCTCCTTTTGATTTATCATTAGCAAAATAATAGAGGGGATAGCCTTTATACGTTACTTGTTGTTCCTTCGTATCCTCTCTTGTTATCGTAGCAAAGTCTTTTCTATCAAATCCTTTTGGCACTTCAAAATCTTTCGCAACAAATGGCGGCCAAAGTTTTACGCAGTCACCACTACAATTACTTACCTTAGATGTGTCTTTTGCAAAATAATAAAGTGTTTTTCCGTTTGAATCTGCTAAGTATTTTCCAACCTTATCGTTCTCTAATAATTGTAAACTAGGAGATTCGTTTTTATTACTACTAACTTCACTCACGTTTTCTCCACTCGTTTTCTTACTTTGAACATCTTCTTTCTTATCGCTATTACACGCTGTTAATAAAAAAAAGCTCACTAATATGGACACAATACATTGCCATGCTTTCATACTGACTCCTCCTTCAATTTTTTATTTATATTTAAGGTAACGATAGAAAGGTTTGATTGGTTTGATACAAAATAAAAAAAGATGCAAGCCTTTCCCTCTGCTTACATCTTTATTAATTCTATCAATTTATGCCTTTTTTCTTATACAAAAAATTGTTATTCAGCTCGGAGCGTTCTTCATTAATTAGGATTTGTTGTTTTGTTCCATATTTATAACTACATTTCCCTTCTTGTGTCCTTTCTCAACATATCTATGAGCTTCCACAATCTCTTCAAACGCATAGTACTTGTCAATGACCGCTTTTATCCTACCCATCTCAACAAGTTCTTTCAGGAAGTCTAACGCTTCGAAAGTTTCAGGTGAATTTTGACCTAATATTAGCTTCTTGTTGCTTGTCAATTTAGTCCATAGCATTCGAACACTTGGCAACGGTTCAACGACATTTATATAGATACCGTCCTGCTTTAACAACTTGATACAATCTGAAAACAAGCTCTTGTTTACCGCTTCAAAAATCACATCATAAGTCTCGTCTGTAGTAGAAAAATCTTTTGCAGTGTAATCAATTACCTTGTCGGCTCCAAGAGATTTTACCAATTCTAAATTTGCGTTACTGCACACTCCTGTAACTTTTGCTCCGAAATATTTGGAAAGCTGTACAGCATAATTTCCTACACTTCCCGAAGCTCCATACACAAGAACATTTTGACCACTCTGAACGTTAGCTTTTCTAAGAAAAAACAAGGCTGTACGTGCCCCAATTGGAATAGCAGCAGCTTCCTCATATGTTATATTAGAGGGCTTAATAGATACCGGACCATCTTCAGGTAGACAAATATACTCGGCATAAGAACCAAAACCCACTTGGGTGGCCGCAAAAACCTGGTCTCCTTCCTTAAACTGCTTGACCTCTTTCCCTACTAACTCAACTTCTCCAGCTAACTCCATTCCTAATATTTGTTTTTTAGGTTGACTAAAACCGAGCGTGATTCGAGCAGGTAACCAAACAGAACGAGGAACCGTAAAACTCCTTGATCGAATATCTCCTGCTGTTACAGTTGTCGCTTTTATTTTGATCAGTATTTCATTTTTCTCAGGAACAGGTTTCTCTACCTCTTTCAGTTGAAGAACATCGGGGGGACCGTACTTTGTGTACACAATTGCTTTCATTAAACTTCCTCCAACTCGTTCTATTTATTAATATCATACGAATAATATGAATTGGTTCACTCTTCAACGAGTATAAGCTTTTTTCAATGCGGGTACCTCAAAAGAGAACAGCTTACCAAAAGGTGGGCCACTATTTATAAATAGTCTTTTACCTATAAGCGCGATTCGGTTTACATAATATATTTATGGCATGACTTTTTGTCTACATAAAATTTCGTTCTTCACTTGTTAAAAATTAAAACCAGCTCTGCCTAAACTTAGTTTTTGCTACATCTGCATATACATGTACTCCATCTTCAAGGCATCCAAAACTAGTCTTAGATGCTGACTTTCTACTAACAATTGATCTTCTTGAAGACCTTTCAAACTATACTCGGGATAGAAATAAATAAAGAGTGCGTATCAAGTCAGTATTTTCTTGACGTTACTCTTGTTTTTAAAAAAATATTAATGTCTTAAAATTAAAATGTTTAAATTGCTCTAACGATATTTTACCTAAAAAATAGTATCCTATAATTCCACATAATATGAGATTCCATAAAGCCTCAAGAATCATTTCTAATAGTTTAGGTATATTATCCCCTAAAACACCCCCTATAAATTGATACATAATCCCGGAAATAATCAATAATCCCAAAGCCAAAAGAGATTTTGAATCAATTTTTTTCTTTGACTTCATAATCTTTGTTTCCATAACAACCCCTTATTTCTTATTATTTTATTAATTATGAATATACAACAACACATCATTATCCAAAAAAACGGTAATTAGAACAGCCACAATAATTTTATTTTATCAGTTTTGATTTTCTCCTTGTTTTAGGATTTACTTTTTTTACATTTTTTGAATAGTATAATCACTAGATCTATTTACCGCTCTAAGGTGCCCCACCTCATCGCCATCAAGCTAAGATTTTGAAATAGCTCCAAAACAAAAATTCTATATCTCTACAGTTATTTATCAGAATTCAGCTCACTTTTTTCGTTTTGGGAAACAACCAATTTCTTAAATTGATGGGTAGCGGTACTCAATAAAGAAAAGACACTCTCATGAGTGCCTTTTCTAATTGTTTTTTAGCAGAAGCAAGCAGCTCCAACAATGATTAATAATATGAAGAGTACAACGAGTAATGCAAATCCTCCAGCAAAGCCGCAACCTCCACAACTACCACCAAAGCCCATAATAGTTCCTCCTTTAAGTAAGAGGGGAAAAACATAGGGGTTCACATGTAACGGATTCGGTTTATTTTATGTTGTTACGAACTAATTGAGCAGGTCCTTTAATAAATAAAGAAAAGACACCATTAAGGTGCCCTATTAACATAGGATTTGAGGGTGAGATTTTTCTGTAAAATATTAAATTTATCTACCGTATATTTGAATGGGTCTAACCATATTCCAGTTTCTTATATAAACTCTAGTCCCTTTGCTAGTCATTTTATAATTTACCTCATTAGCTGCCCAAATAAAACCAGCTTTAATAGCATAGTTAAGAGCTTCCACTCCATTTTCAGTTGTAGTATGTAAGGAGATTATCTCATGGGTTATTTACAAATTGTGGGTGGGTAATATTTGACACTTACTAAATAAAAGAAGAAACCGATATTGTTTCTCCTTTTGCACAGAAATCACTATTTCATAATTTATGAAAGTTTATTTAAAAGCTGATTTAAATCTTGCTTTGTTTTCGTCGTTAATGATTTGATTCGTTTCACATCTATTTTCTCTTTTTCAGTCGCAACAATTAAAGGATACATACTTTGTCCAATCGTTTTATAATCAGTTGGATGTGTTGCTTCTAACTCTTTTTCAATTACATCCCATTTTTCATTTATTTGCTTCCCTAGTTGATTCACTGTATCTAACTTAGGGTTTGCAGCTAATTGTTTATCCAAGCTGTCGATAAGCTGCGCAACTGCTTTTACATTTGCTTTCACAGCTACACTTTTATTTGTATCTTTCGTTGCAGTTTTTCCACTTGTCGTTTGCTCGTTTGTTTTAGTATTTGTTTCTTTTTCTGTCGTTTTCCCATTTGAAGTTTGGTTCGTAGATTTAGCGTTATTCTCCGTTCCAGACGATTCTTTGGAATTCTTTTGATCTTTCTCTGTTTTTTCATTAGTAGATGTGTTTGTTTCTTTCTCATCGTTTTTCGTGGCAGAAGTTTCATCAGCATTCGTTGTTTTTGCTTCTTCTTGTGCGTTCGTTTGTTCCTTTTTCACTTGATCTTTTTCTGCAGAGGGACTACAAGCTGTAATGGAGAGCATTGTACCAATTGCTAGTGATGCAATGGTTATTTTTTTTATTTTCATAATAAAGCCTCCTATATTTACATTTTTATCCTCCTCTTTACGATTCTATTTATCTATAAAAATCCCTTTTTGTTCTAACTATCATCTTTCCGACAGAAATCCTTATATTTATACGACAAGCGATTATGTATTAAACTTTAAAATTCGAGCTTTTTTACTCTGTATAACGCATTTTGTATACAGTTATCCCCAGGAAAAACAGAGGAATATATTGCCCTATACGGAGTAATGGGCAAATTACTTATAGCTTTACAATAATAATTCCACTACCAAAAGTCCCCTTTTTCTGACAATCCATTTATTTTGCACAAAAAATAAATTCATAAAATATTTCACGCTTCCTATTATTTCTCAACATTTTTGTTAACATAATAAAATTATGGATTATTAATGAGATATTAGAAGAAAATAATTCTATTATCGGGTGCGTTTTTACTTCTATATTTCAATGGTGAGTTTGTATTTAAGTGGAATTTTAAAGGGGAGAAAGACACTTTTCATCATTTCGCAGTAGAAACAATAAATTCAAAAAATCAAATAGCTACTACATGTATATTATTCAATGTTACAAATGAATAATAAGTACTATACTGAAAAACACTTTTGTAATTATGTTGCTTGTATATCTACATGTAATAAGGAGGAATGTAAAATGGAGAAAGCGAATGAAAATACATCTAAATCAAGCCATCGAGTAAAAGAGGACGAAATTGCTACAGAGGCAGGTGTAATTCTAAAATTACAATCACTTCAAACAGCAAGTGAAGGATCTGGATTAGCTCCAACTAATCAGCTTCCATCGAACGTTCTGGAACCTCTTGAAGATAACCATAAATAAAGATTTTTAATAAAAAAGGGGCAGTCGCAAATTTCGGCTGCCCTTTTTATATTAAGCACTCTTTAACAACTTAACACCTTTTACAATATTCCAAATGAAGTAGTAAATAATGCCTAGTATACGAACATGCGTAGGCTCACGCTTACCGCGATATTTATCTCCCACCTAAAATTGATGCACATTTTTGAGGAGAGAGATGAATGTCAGAAAACGATAAAAAACAATGATAAATCCAGCATTCGAGTTTAAGAATTAGCAAGTGTTCGTCATTACAGTTCCAAATGTATCCGTTTTGCTTCAAAATACAGAACCTGAATAAACTTTTTCGTATCGATACGAGTAGGTAATGTTTGCTCATTATTCAACTCTGTCATCTTTCTCCTTACAGTTGTAAAATCAAAAAACCTAGAAGCGTAATTTTCGAACTTCGGGTTTAAAAAATCAGCAAGTCCAAGGGATGCTAAGTGGTTTAGTGATTGGTAAATTGCCCTCCGGATCCGTTGTTTGGAGGCTTCAATCGACCTTTTTAATTCGGCCTCTTCAGCTAATCCTCCAAGTCTTTTTTGAGCTAAATTCAAAAAAACCTCTTTTAGAGAGGGAAACCCTTGTTCCAACGTTTTATCTTGTTCATATTTATATAAATAATCCAGTATATCCATTAAATCTTTACTTCCGCTTTCACTAGCTATCCCTAATTCGGATAGAAGAAAATGTATGGAGTTTCGAAAATGATTTGAAGTACTTATATGCTTTTCATTACGGTATTTTTCCTGTGTACTTTGATCACTATCCAATTTAAGTACCATATTGAGCGATTCTTGAATATTTTTTATCGATTTTTCCAATCGGATTCGTTCAATGACTTTCTGAACGACTGTTAATACTTCAATCCGGTTAATCGGTTTAATAATATAGTACTCAACACCAAGCGAATATGCTTCAGCAATCAATTCTTTTGACTCTACTTGAGAAACCATGATAATTTTCCCTTTAAACAACGGTTTTATTTGACGAATTGTTTTTATTCCATCTTGAATCGGCATTAACAAATCGATAAATAAAATGTCTATATTTTTCAAGATTAGCGTTTGTTGATCTAACAATGAGCCATCCTCAGCTTCTCCTACAACCTCCCCAAGATCCGCATCCTCGATAATTTGAGCCAACATTGAGCGAACCGCTTTCTCATCATCTACTATATAAAAATACATAGAATCACCCTTTCGCAACTATATGATCAATCCCTAATCTAATTTTAAAAATCGATCCTTTTTCTTCGGTTCTGTCCTCAAATGTAACAACACCTTCAAGTTGTTCGACCATTTCTTTGACATACGATAATCCAATACCTGTTGATGGGTTACCTGCATCATCATATTTAGAAGTAAACCCAGGTTCAAAAATTGAATCTTTATACTTTGAAGAAATACCGGGACCATTATCCCCTATTCGAAATTCAACGAAATGGTGGTCTTTATTAATGTCAATTGTGATGGCTCCCATATCTTGAATAGCTTCTACAGCGTTTGCAACGACATTGTTTATAATTGATAAAATTACGTAAACATGATAGTGAGGATGCACACCGTCAATCTTATACACAAATTGGATGTCTTTCTTTAGTAACCGGGCGTATTTCTCGTTTGCTCGTACAATGATGTTTACCAGTTCATATACGGACATATAATCTGTAAAACTTTCATCAGAAATCAGCTTTGAAAGTCCAGCAAAAATGCGTTGGTTATCCTTTTTAACTTCATGGACTTCACCAGCAATTTTCAATGCCTGCTGCCGTAAATCCTCAATCTGAAAGCCTACCCTCTCGTTATCTAAAGAATCTAAATTTTTGTACAAATCATAGGATTTCTTCGTTATATTTTCAGCATCTTGCAACGTTTTTTTTAAATGAACAGCATCTTCATATAAATTGGAGATGAGCATAAGCATGTGTTCATTTTGTTTTTTTATGTGTCTCTCCCTTGACTGCGCTTCATACAGTTTCATCATATTGAAAAAGCTTAAAACTATAAAACTGTGGGAAAATGCGATAACGATTATCTCATTTATTGCCTCTGGCGTGATAGTTGTTTTTAATACGAAATATTGAATCATTAATTCTACACAGTCTGATAATATTTCAATAATGCAGCCAATAAATCCAATCATCAATGGTTGATGATGAAAGCGTTCTACTTTCGCTAAGTAAAAGAGACAAGAATAAGTAAAGTAAAAGAAAAAACTTGGATACTGGATATGAAAAGAATCTATCCAATCCATATTCCCCTTTGTGATGACGTCCATCAAGATCCGAAATGCTACAACCACTATTGCTGTTAAAAAACCCGGAAAAAATGCTGGCATTCGCCGAAATAATAACAAAAAAAAGAAAAATGTTGGTGCACCAAAGCTCATTCGAAATGTCTCATTTAGGGGAAAAGACTTTATTTCACCTACTAAGGGTACTGTAAATACCATCAAAACCAGAATATAGATGTCTTTTTTTACTAAATTACTAAGATTCAAAATAATCACTTCTCACTTTCGCCTAACAGTCAGTATACAAATCTATTACCATTAATACAACACTTACTCTATTTTTCAAAAAAACTATTAATAAGATATAAACGAAAGTATTGCACATTGCGAGTGCTCTTGATATTCTTCTACTTTAAAACAGGAAGATGCTATGTAACACAAAAATGTTCAGACACATTATATGGTCTGAACATTTTTGTATTCGCTCTGACATCAAAACACCCATGATACTTTTTAGAATATACCTAAATCCCATTCTTGTGCAATATGTTCCAATAACATAACCCCTGGTAAACTATTCCCATAGTCATCAATAGCTGGTCCATAAATACCAATGCCACATCCATCTTGAAACGGTAGTTCCCTCCTGGCCCTTGAGGGGACGAGTGCCATAATCCCTCCGGACACCCCACTTTTAGCTGGTAGCCCGATGAAAGCAGCAAATTTGCCAGAAGCATTGTACATTCCACAAGTAAGCATTAAAGCTTTTGTTAATCTAGCAACCTCTTTAGGGATGACTTGTTCTTTACGAATAGGATGATATCCATCATGTGCAAGTATAAGCCCTATTAAAGCAATATCCTCTGTATTTATTTCTATCGAACATTGTTTCAAGTAAACCTCTAGTGCCTCCTCCACATCTGATTCTAAAAAACCATTCTCCTTTAAATAGTATGCTAAAGCTCTATTTCGATGGGCTGTTTGCCATTCTGATTGAAACACTTTTTCATTAATGGCGGGACGCTTCCCTATCATTTTTTCGATTAATGCGTATAGAGATTCTAATTTTTCTTGCGCCGATGTTCCTGACAGAAGCGAGGCTACCGTAATCGCTCCAGCATTAATCATAGGATTAAAAGGCTTTCCTGGTTTATGCATTTCTAAACGAATAATCGAATTGAAGGCATCTCCAGTTGGCTCTACATCAACCCGCTCTAATACATAAGAAATACTACGACTTAAACAAGCAGCTATAAAGGCGATTACTTTTGATATACTTTGCAAGGTGAAAGGTACCTCCCAATCCCCTGACTTTATCATTGTTCCATCTGGCTCTACTATACAAATACCTAATTGCGATAAATTTACCTTTCCCAAAGCTGGAATATAACTGGCGCTTTGTCCTTTAGTAGCATAGGATCGATAATGAGTTACCCATTGATCTAAGTAAGCTTTTTCTTGACTCTCAACCTGAACGTTATACTCCTTTATCATTTAACCATATTCCTCCGTCTTATTAACTTTATATAGAATAATTTTTTCTTTATTATAATCAATACTATTTGCATAAGAACCAAGAAAGATATTCAGACATATTACAGTCCGAATATCTTTTTTGTTACATACTTTTCTTTTTTGAAGTTGAAGTGTCCTGATAATGCTCCCAGCATTCAATGTTTTCAAGCCCTTTAATGCTATCTTTATAAAAAATAGGATCATTACCAGCTTTTTTCTGTTTCATGTAATCCTGTAACGCAGCAAAGGCCACTTTTGAAAGTAAAGTAATAGCAATTAAATTTATAATAACCATAAAGCCCATAAATAAATCCGCTAAATCCCATACAAGTTGGATCTTTGCAACAGAACCGAATACAATCATCGCTAACACGCCTATTCGGTATACCATCAACCATACTTTACTATTTTTTAAGAATCGAATATTTGTTTCTCCGTAATAATAGTTACCAATTAACGCACCGAATCCAAATAAGAAAATAAAGATAGCAAGACACCCTGATGCCCAAGAGCCGACATGTTCACTTAATGCTGCTTGTGTAAGTGCAATACCATTTAACTCTGGTTGTTTGTATGCATCAGAAAGTAAAATAATAAATGCTGTGCTTGTACAAACAATCAGTGTATCCGTTAATACGCCAAGTGCTTGAATAAGTCCTTGTTTCACCGGATGACTTGTTGTTGCAGTTGCGGCAACGTTTGGCGCACTTCCCATACCAGCTTCATTCGAGAATAAACCACGTTTAACCCCATGCATGAGCGCTGCTCCGATTGAACCGCCTGCTATTTGTTTAAAGCCAAATGCGTTTTGAACAATAAGAGAAAGAACTTCCGGCATTTTTGTGATATTTGTAATGATAACAAATAATGCAATACCAATGTATAACACTGCTAGAAACATTACTTTGTATTCAGCCATTTTTGCAATACGCTGCACACCGCCAAAGATAATCCCAGCGAAAGCAATTGCCATAATAATTCCTAAAGTTAAACGATCTGTACCAAATGCGTTCTCAAAAGCAATTGTAACAGTATTTGATTGGACAGAATTAAATACAAAACCGAAAGTAATCGTAATTAAAATAGAGAATATTATTCCCATCCAACGTTTGTTTAATCCTTTTTCCATATAATAAGATGGACCGCCGCGGAAACCGGCTTTATCTTTTACTTTATATATTTGTGCTAATGTACTTTCAACAAAGCTAGATGCTGAGCTAATAATAGAAATAACCCACATCCAAAATACCGCTCCAGGACCGCCTAGTGCAATCGCAATCGCAATTCCTGTGATATTTCCTGTTCCAACGCGAGCAGCCATACCAATACAGAACGCCTGAAACGGTGAAATTTGGTCTTTAGAACCATTCTTCCCTTCCATTAACACACGGACCATTTCCTTTAGCATCCGAAACTGTACAAATTTCGATTTAAATGTGAAATAAATTCCGCAAACAACAAGCATAATAATTAACAATTTAGACCATAAAAAATCATTCGTTGATCCGACTAAATCCACCAACAATTGTTCCATATCATCACCTCATATCAAAATTCCATATCCCCTAATCTATGTAAAATCACCTTTATTTTCTGACATAAATAACCTCGTTTCATATTCACATGCAGCAAAGACAAAAGTTTTCTATAAAAATGGTATTTCCTCGTTTATACGAATATTCATAATATATAACTGCATAGCTGACATCTTGAAAGACCTAATGCTTTTACACGTGGCTGCTCTAGCTCCTCCCGCAAAAAAATAGTTTTTATCCAGAAATGTGGCTGCACCATCATGCTTGTTTCATATGCCAGGTTTTTAAATTGGACTTATATAGATCCTTTTTGTCTCTTTTTATTATTTGCACAGAAATATAAACAAAATTATCAGAAAACTAAAATGATTATAAACACTTTCGTATTTGTTCCAGTATATAGTCTTTAATTTATAATTAACGCTTCTTTGAAAAGCACTCGACTGCCCTGGTATTCTCCTCTAAATCAGCGCATGATATCAGTAGATCTACTGCCCTTCACTTGTCTTCAAATTTTTGCTACAGAACCTTCATTTAAATACTTTGTTTACATAAAAAATATATTGCCAATTTTACAGTATCTCAGGAATCTTCATTTCTATTTTCCTCTATGGATAAAGAAAATCATTAATAGATTTCCTTAATATCAGATAAACATATAGAGAAGACCTCTTGCTGTTCATTTATTAAAATAAGTGTTTGTTGGTGCAAATCAAGGTTACAAACTTGTCCCTTACATGTTTGTAAAAATCCACTCTGATAGTAATCGATAGTGATTAAGTGATTTTTTGCTAATTTTCTTAATAACATGGATTTACCCCCTTTTCCACTAATAGTCTATATAAATGGCCTGTAAGTAAAAGAATCTAGGCTAAGTAAAAATTTCAAAAAACACCATTTGAAGCGCTTTCAAATCTAAACTAACAGAAACGTATCTTTAATTTATAATCAAAAGTACAGAAACTCACTAAAAAGTACAGTTTCTTATAAAATAATTTTTTAAATATTTAAAAATTCATATAGACGCAAAAACTTTAAGATAGTTACATGTAATTTCTAAATCTTGGACATACTGATACTATGACTCTAAAAAAGGAGTGTGATCAAAATAGAAAAACAAAAAGAACTCGTAGGAATCTACAAGTTCTTTTTGAGATAATTTTAATATGGCTACAGCAAACTATCTTAACAGACATAGCAAGAAAACTATTGAGATAATGGTTTGACAAGTTCATTATATAACAAATATTAACATTCTAAGATTACATTTTTGGAAATTATGTTAATTAAGAAATTAGGATAATTTATTGCGTTATTATCCCTTGGAAAATCCACTTAAATCAATATATACATAATAAAACCTTACAAAAATGTAAATATAGATAAATAGAGAAGACTATTATTTTTATTAAATGATTAGCCTAGAATACTACTTACTTTACTCTGCATCTACGGAGCTTAGTATAACCTTTCCATCTTCTACTTCAACGCACTTAATTTTTCAATTGCCTGTTGCTCGGTTGGTAAGAAAAAGAAATTGTTTCCCTTGTTACATTCATAGATGAAATACTTCTTACCTCCGAATCTGTCCATTCCCACGAATCACATATTTTGTGGAAGTCAATGCAGACAGACCCATCGGTCCCCTAACATGCAGCTTTTGCGTGCTGATGCCGATTTCCGCGCCGAAGCCAAATTCAAAGCCGTCAGTAAAGCGGGTCGAGGCATTATGATAGAGCGCCGCGGCATCGACGGACGTGAAAAACTTGCTGACGTTTTCCTCGTTCTCTGTAATGATCGCTTCGGAATGCATGGATCCATAAGTATTGATATGGGTAATCGCTTCTTCAACAGAGGAAACCATTTTGACTGCCAGCGTGAGAGACAAAAATTCTGTTTCCCAGTCTTCTTCTGAAGCGGGTACAAGAGAAGAATCAATTTCTAACACTTTCTTATCCCCACGTAGCTCCACTCCTCTTTCCTTCAAGAAAGCAAACAGCTCGGTACCAAATCGCTGCGCCCAATTCTCATGAAGTATAATTGTTTCAATAGCATTGCATACAGACGGACGCTGTGTTTTGGCGTTTACGATAATATCGAATGCCATCTGTTTATTCGCTGTTTCATCAATGAAAATGTGACAATTTCCCGCACCTGTTTCCAATACAGGAACAGATGCTTCTCTCACTACAGTATCTATCAACTGCTTGCCACCTCTTGGAATAAGAACATCCAAGTACTCGTTCAATGTAAATAACTCTTTTGCGCTATCTCGTGACGTGTCTTCAATGAGCTGTACACTCTCTGGAGGCAAGCTCGTTTGTTTGAGCGCTCGGTGAATCACAGCAACGATGGCTTTATTGGAATAAGTGGCGGAAGAACTACCTCTCAAGATCACTGCGTTGCCTGTTTTCAAGCAAATTGTAGCCGCATCCACCGTCACGTTCGGCCGCGCCTCGTAAATCATCCCCACAACACCGAGTGGCACGCGCATCTCCCGAATAGACAATCCATTCGGCCGTTCCCATGTAGCTACACATTCTCCGACAGGATCGCGCAAATCAATCAGCTGTCTGATTCCCGCTGTCATATCAATGATGCGCTGTTCGTTCAGCATAAGACGATCGAGGAGAGAGGCAGACATTCCTTTCGCTTTGCCTTGTTCGATATCTCGTTTGTTCTCCTCCAAAATGTAGGATGTCTCTTCTATCAATTGCTCAACGATAGCCGCCAGTGCTTTATTTTTTTGATCAGTCGATTTGGTCACAAGCTCTCCAGCAATCTCTTTTGCTTTTTGTCCCTTTGTCAACACTTCATTCATTTTCGTTTCCTCCTTTTTAAAATTAAAAAGTATAAAATTTGAGGCGTGTTTAACTACTCCAACTTGTCACTACCATCCAAGACTCTTCTGCATAGATATTAGTTGAATCAATCGGAAGTTTAGAGCGAGTAAAGACAAACAACGCCTTTTAAGACGGGGAACCTTGTGTTCTTCACTTTAAGATCCCTCTCGGGATCTTAAAGTGAAACCCAATTATCTCTATGAATAACTTCATAGCTATGCCTTTCGCCTCGCGCTTGAATGTCATGGCTCTGCATACCTTTTAAATCCCGCAATTCCTCTGAACTATATCTACACTGTCCTTTTCCTATCACGCGTCCCTGCTCTGTGATGACCTCCACGACCTCGCCTGCTTGAAAGAACCCTGACACACTGGTAACACCGGCAGGAAGAAGACTTTTTCCATGCTGAATGATGGCAGCGGCTGCTCCGGCATCCACTTCGATTTGTCCGCTGACAAGCGAATGTAATGCGATCCATTGCTTGTTCACCTTGATTACTTTTGGAGTAGCGTTACCGATATACGTTCCATCTCCTTTCCCCTTCAAAACATCTAAAAACTTCTCCCGTCCACGTCCTGTTCCGATGAATACACTCGCTCCGAGAGATAGTGCCGTCTTTGCTGCATCGATTTTCGATTTCATGCCGCCCGTTCCAAGTTTTGAGCCAGCATCTCCAGCAAGAGTGGCGATTTCTTCCGTAACTTCAGGGAGAAAGTAATATTTTTTTGCGTCCGGATGTTTCTGGGGGTTCTGGTCATACAAACCGTTCACATCCGTAAAAATCATGAGCATATCCGCCGAAACCAATCCACTTACTAAAGCTGACAACATGTCATTATCACCAAACGTTAGCTCCTCCAAAGAAATAGAATCGTTTTCATTGATTATAGGAAGAGCTGAGCGATTTAGTAACTCCACTAAAGTGGCGTAGGCATTGCTGTATTGTTCTTTTCTGGAAAAATCGCTTCTCGTTAGCAAAAGTTGCGAGGTAACGATCCCATATTTGCAGAATTCCTCCGTATACGCCTGCATTAACAGACTTTGCCCTACAGCCGCGGCAGCCTGTTTCCCTTTAATTGTCACAGGTCGGCCGGGATACCCGAGAGCGGAAAAACCTGCAGCGACGGCACCAGATGTAACCAGCAAGATTTCATGTCCTTCCTGCTTCAGTCGCGCCAAGGCAGCAACGTGATCTGAAAGCTGTTCTTTAGAGATACCTCCATGATTAGCTGCCAAGGAACTGCTTCCGATTTTTACGACAATTCGTTGTTTTTTCACTTTTGTACCCCCTAGTCTAAAATCAAAGTTTTTTTGTAAATTGCGTCTCTTTTTTTCAAATGAAAACAAAATATGCTTCTATAACATGCAATTTTCAGCAAAGAATCCTTCACCAATGATGCCTATCTAGCAATAAAGAGCAAAATAAAAATGACCGTTCCGCCCTTAAAAAAGGACGAAACGGTCATTGTTCCGCGGTACCACCTTCATTGATATAAAATATATATCCGCTTGGCGCCTGTAACGCAGGCGTACGCCTAAACTTTCGTTTAAGACTCAGGGATAGGTTCGATACTTTCTATACGAGGAATCTTTCAGCCAGTGAATTCCACTCTCTTGCGTAAGAAGACATATGTACTAGTTCCCTTCAACGATTTTCAATTTAATTTTTTATACATTATGCGATATAATGTATTTTTGTGTCAAGAGATATTTTAGAAAATTAAGAAGGCAACAAGTTTTAAGCATTGAATTATGTACATACTGTATTAACATCACAATATCTAGAAAATGTTGATATAACTATACTTTATCTCTTGTTCATAAACATAAAGTTTTCTAGACATACATCTCTTAGCGTACACCAAAAGGAGTAATTCGTGTCTAAACATATAGATAGCGATACGTCCCTATTCTCCAAAATGATTTAAAATGTTTTGGAGTAGTTTATAACAAAAAATTTAAGTTATAGAGAATGTACTTGTTTAGTGCAGAATAAGAGTGATTTCTATATATTTTTGTATTGCAAAAAATAGTGTACTCTCTTAAAATGTGTTTTTATACTAATCTCGATATAGTTTATACGGTTTATTTCTTCTACACAGAATATCATTATTTTTTCAGAATAATATTTTTAAACCAATAAAATTTATAATAAAAGGAGCAAGAGCGAATTATTATGAACAAACAAATAGGATTCATTGGATGCGGAAACATGGGTATCGCTATGATAGGTGGCATGATTAACAAAAATATAGTTTCTTCAGATAAAATAATTTGTTCAGATTTAAATGTCATTAATTTAAAAAATACTAGTGATAAATATGGCATAACTACAACTACTGACAACAATGAAGTAGCTAACAATGCTGATATTTTAATTTTATCAATCAAACCAGACCTATACTCATCAGTAATTAACCAAATAAAAGAGCAGATAAAAAACGATGTAATAATCGTAACTATTGCTGCAGGAAAAAGTATTAAGAGTACTGAGGATGCTTTCGGCAAAAAGTTAAAGGTTGTTAGAGTAATGCCTAATACACCAGCCCTTGTTGGAGAAGGTATGTCTGCGTTATGTTCTAATGAAATGGTTACAGAAAAAGATTTAGAAGATATACTAGATATATTTAATAGTTTTGGTCAAACAGAGATAGTAAATGAAAAATTAATGGATGTTGTAACATCTGTAAGTGGCTCTTCTCCAGCATATGTGTATATGTTTATAGAAGCCATGGCGGATGCTGCTGTACTAGATGGTATGCCAAGAGCTCAAGCATATAAATTTGCAGCACAAGCTGTATTAGGTTCTGCAAAAATGGTACTGGAGACAGGAATACATCCAGGCGCATTGAAAGATATGGTTTGTTCTCCAGGTGGAACGACAATAGAAGCTGTAGCAACATTAGAGGAAAAAGGCTTAAGAACGGCCATCATCTCAGCTATGAAACGTTGCACTCAAAAATCTGTTGAATTATCCAGTCCAACCAAAGAGTAAAAACTAAGTTTAAAGGAAACCGATTAAGATATAGTTAGCCAAGTACACATATCTATAAATAGTTGTAAACCATATTTACATTTGGTTTACATAATGTCTCATTATCAATAGCAATTAAAATGGATAAATTCATACCTACTTGAGTTTGTCCATTTTGCTCTTTAATTATTTTAAGATAATTTTATGTAATCCTATTTTTATGTCCTGTTTGGTGCCTCTAGTCTTACAAAAACCCCCTTATTTTCCGCATAAGATCCCTCATAATTACCTTCATAAAAAAATAAGTTACTATATGTAGCATGTAAGGCGATTATCTCATGGGTTATTTACAAATAGATAAGAACACTTGGCACCTACTTATAAACGATATTTAAAAAAACGACACTAAATCTCTTAGTATCGTTTTTATTTTTAAATTAATCCTCGATATATTGATCAGCCATAACTTTCGAATATATATTTCGGATACATACAATAAAAGTAACTACATTCCAAAACGACCTACCTTCTCTTATTAATAAAACCCACCATTCGAATGAATTACTTGTCCTGTCACCCATTTTGCTTCTTCACTTACTAAAAATGCTATTAAACGTGCTACATCTACTGGCTCCCCTATTCTACCTGCCGGAAATTTGTTTACTAAATATGCTTGCACTTCTTCAGTCATCCACCCTGTATTGGTCGGTCCTGGATCAACAGCATTCACAGTAATCCCCTTTTTCATCGCAACTGGTGCTACTGAGGTAGTAAAAGCTTCAATCGCTCCTTTCGTTGCTATATAAGCAAGCTCATTCGGCATGGGCCCTAGCGATTGTCCAGATGTAAGATTGACAATATTTCCACTCGTTTCAACCGTATAATTTTTAATAAATAATGAACTTAATAGCATCGTAGCGCGTACATTTACTGTATAATGTCTGTCTAATTGTTCTACATCTAACTCTTCAACATTTGTATCCGTAGAATATGCAGCATTGTTAATCAAAATAGACGGCTCTCCTAATCGTTCTGATACCATATATAATAAACGGTTAGGGGCATAAGACTGCGCTAAATTCACCTCAGCCATTTCACATCGAACGCCATAATTTTCAACTTCTCTTTTCAATAAAAATGGTTCTTCATCATTCATGCTCCATGGCATTGCCTTATCATACCTAGGCCAGTACGTGAAAAATATATCGATACCTTTTTGCGCAAGTGCTGTGCAAATCGCTGCTCCAATTCCATTTAAACGTGTCGCTCCTGTAACAATTGCTATTTTCGTCACTTGTTTCTCCCCCTATTTTGCCTTCTCATAATTTCAAAACATAAATAGCATTTCTGACAAATAAATCCCCTGTATGAATACAGAGGATTTATCATTTTTTTATTTAATATTTGCTAGAATACGTTCTGCTCCTAACTGTAAACTACGTGTTACTATTACATTTATAATAATAAACGCAATCAATAGAATACTAAACATGCCCCATATACCGATTCCAAAGAAGTAGTATAATCCAACAACCCCACCTACGATTACTAGATCCATCGCGATATTTGCAAGGAAATTCCATAGAGTTGTATACCTGCTTTTAAATAACTTCTGCTCTGAATCCCAATGTATATCCGCCGTTTGAGCGTCCCAACGTGTACCGATTAAATTCGTTAACCAAAGACCATTTGCACTTAGTAAAAACCATAACAACATAAAGAGTGGTGAAACACCGGCAACAATTGTCATGATAAGACCAAACACAGCTAAAATTGTTACATTTATAAGCCATGCTGTAAAAACTTTTGCAAAAAATATATCTGATGCCTTTACTGGTAAATAACGATTGACAAACCACGAACTCCCATCCCTAGAAAAAGATGTTGTTGCAATAACATTACTTCCCATTAAGAATAAACCTGCACAGAAACCTATGCCAAGAGCTAGCCCAGACCATGTTGGTTCTTCTATAAACTTAGTTAACCATTTTAAGCTCCCCTCCTGTACGAAAATTATAAAGAATAGCATAATTGGCATAACAAAAGTTTGCACAATACAATTTATAAAAAATTGTGGTGTACGGAATAAAATTTTAAACTCTTTTTTAACATAAGCTTTTATGTGTGAGCTTTGTACAGTTGATTTTTTTAAGTTTTCTGCCGAGATGGCCTCTTTTTTTGCGGTACTCGTTGAAAGTCCGATAACTCCTTTTAAATACGTACGCTGTGCAACATAGAAAAACAATCCGAAAAACGCTAAAGAAATCGCTGCAAAAATCACAACGTATATAATCCCTTTCCAAGAAGCATTCTCTATTAACCCCATTGCACCAAAGTATGTAGTTGGAAAATAATTTGTCATCTGAACCAGTAAGGAAGATTGATGATCAGCAAAGTAATTTGCAAGCGCATCTCCTGATACTGCACTTCTGTTTCTCCATTGCATAAACACGTTAATGCCTACAATAAATAATAGAGTTAACAGCCCAATGAACATATTGCTACGATCTTTATTCTTAGCTATATTTGTATAACGCATAATAACCGTCATTAAGAGTGATGCGAGTACTAACGGAATAATAGGGAAAAATATGTAAATTAATAGTGCATATAAGTAATATGTAATAAGCGCACCACTTTGCAAACCATATACAATGAAGATTGGAAATAAAATGAAAGATCCCATTATATATTGTGTAATTAATACAGTAATAAATTTAGCCGTAATGATTTGTGATGGTTGTAGTGGTAAAGGTAGTAAAGTTTCAACATCATTATTATAATAAAATACCGTTAAAATGTTCGTAATACTAATTACAAATACCCATATGCTCGCAACAGCTAATCCCATTCCAATTATCGATGTTTCTTGTCCGATTGATTTCATTCCTACATACATCCCATATGTAAGTGGGCCGATAAATATAAAGCCAGCGAATAATAATGCTAAAAATGAAAATGCATACGCCAACCGTTTCTTTTTATCCGTTATGACATCTGCATAATTTAATTTCAATAATACTTTTGTTAATGTCCAAATTTTATTCATTTCCAGTCATCTCCAAGAACATTTTCTCAAGTGATTCATTGGATTTAAAATGATCTCTCATTTCATTTAAATTACCTTGGAACTGCAAATTCCCCTTATTAATAATCGCTACTCGATCACATAATTTCTCGGCTACTTCTAGCACGTGTGTTGAGAAAAACACTGTTTTCCCTTTATCTGCATGCTCCCTCATCATCTGTTTTAAAATAAACGCTGATTTTGGATCAAGCCCTGTCATTGGCTCATCTAAAATCCATACATCCGGATCATGCAGAAGTACACCAATAATAATAATCTTCTGTCTCATTCCGTGTGAATAACTTTGAATTTGATCTGACAAAGCATTATAAAGATCGAATCTCTCTGCTAAAAATTGAATTTTTTCCTGCCTAATTGCATTTGGCACCTCATACATATCAGCCATAAAGTTTAAATATTCTATCCCTTTTAATCGCAGAAACATATCTGGACTATCCGGAACATAGCCAAATGTTCGCTTTGCCTCCATAGGCTCTTTTGTCACATCTTTTCCGTTGACCAAAATTGTTCCTTTATCTATTGCATGAATACCTGTTACCATCTTAATTGTTGTTGATTTTCCAGCACCATTCGGCCCTAAAAATCCAAAAATTTCTCCACTCGGTACTGTTAAACTTAAATCTTTCACAGCATAGGAAGAACCATTGTAACTTTTTGATACATTTACAATTTCAATCATTTTATCCAATCCTTTCCTCATTTACCAATAAACTATATCTCTATTATAGCATACTTACATTTTAAGATTTTGTATTTTTTAGAATCACATAAACCTCCATAAAATACCTTTATAATTTATCGTTGTATTCAGAAAAATCAGTTCACTATTATTTCTATAGTAAATATACATATTCATTTTGATTTTTCAATATGTAAACTACGGCTATGAAAATAAAAAAAGAATCCCCACTCGTTTCCTCCATTTGGGCGCACATAGCATAAGGGGATAAGGGTATAAGAAACACTGACCACAGATGTTCTCTCCACCTAAAAGGAAAGTTTTATATCAGTGTTTCATATTCTTTATCCATTAAAATATATATATAAACCTAGACCAACAATTAAAACAACTGCTAACAAAAGGTAAATCATTGTAAGTCTCGTAATATTTCCTTTCGTTGATTTACCATAATTTTCATCCCCATTTTTTCCAACCACTATCGTTCCAACAACTATTACTGCAACTATCATTAACATAATTAGCATCCACTTAATCATACGTTTCTCCCTCCCTTCCTCTTGCAACCATTTTACGATATTTTTACTGTCTATAACTTGTAAATATTATCATTTTTCTGAACTTTAATATATTTCTCACTCTTTTTTACATTTACCTACTTGTTCTTACGTTAGATTCTTTATTTGTACAATACACTCATAAATACAATGGATTAGGTTGACAAGATAAAGGGAATCCATTCTCCTGGATTCCCTTTATGATTTCTTCTTTACTATCAACAGTAATGTTTAACGGAGCGTATTACTTAAAAATCTTTCGCAAAATTTCAATTTTGTTCCTATAGGGCGGAAATACCAATCCTAACTCTACCCTTGAACTTTTCTTTAAAATGCTTTTATGATGAGTAAAAGCATCAAAACTATGTTTCCCATGATAGGCACCGAACCCTGCATTTCCTACTCCACCAAAAGGTAAGTGGAGATTGGCCATATGTGACATTGTATCGTTGACGCACCCTCCTCCAAAAGAGATTCGCCCTAATACCTGTTTTTCAACATTTTTATTTTCAGTAAACACATACAAAGCTAACGGTTTTGGTTGGTTGTTAACCATATGAATGACTTCATCTAAATCATTGTAATCCATAATTGGTAAAATCGGTCCGAAAATTTCTTCTTTCATAGCTGCAGCATCCCATGAATTCACTTCAAGAATTGTTGGTTCAATATATAAATGACTTCTAGATGAATTTCCACCAAATACTATATAATTTCGGTCTTGTTCTAATATAGAAATAAGTCTATCGAATTGTCTCTCATTAATAATTCGACCGTAATCATTGCTTTTTAATACATCTGATCCATAAAAGCTTGTGATGATTTCTTTCATTTTCGAAATCAGTTTTCCCTTGACAGATTTGTGTACAATAACATAATCAGGTGCAATACAAGATTGCCCAGCATTTATGAATTTCCCCCAGATAATACGTTTGGCTGCTATATCCAGGTTAGCTGTTTCATCGACAATAGCTGGTGCTTTTCCACCAAGTTCTAATGTTACTGGTACAAGATTTTTCGCCGCAGCTTCCATAACAATTTTTCCGACTTGAACGCTACCAGTAAAAAAAATATAGTCAAATGGTGCATGAATTAATAAAGAAGTTGTTTCTCTATCTCCTTCAATTACACGAATATATCGCTTATCAAACGTTTCACCTATTATTTTGTTAATTACAGCTGCAACGTTTGGAGCATTTTCTGAAGGTTTGAGAACTACACAATTCCCTCCCGCAATTGCCCCGATAAGAGGTTCAATTAATGATTGAAATGGATAATTAAAAGGTCCAATAATTAGCACTGTACCATATGGCTCTTTTATTATGTAGCTTTTGGAAGGTAAAAAATGCATAGGTGTTTTTACTTTTTGAGGCTTCATCCACCGTTTTAGATATTTCATTATAAAATTGATACTGTTAAAGGCGAAACCAATTTCTGCAGCATACGCTTCAAACTCGCTTTTGTGTAAATCCTGATATAATGCACTCAGCACTTCATTTTCATATTTTTGAATAGATTTTTTTAATTTTTCTAATTGTTCAAGACGAAATTGAAGACTTCTTGTATAATCATTATGAAAAAATTGTTTATGCTCTTGAATCAGTTGTGGAATATTATCAACCATTAGGAAATTCCTCCAATAGCAAAAAATTATTTGATTTCACTGAATTTCAAGCTACATATTTTAGAATAAAGTTTGATTACAAATGTTCTATAAACCTTGATTCTAAATAAGGTACTTTAGCAATAACTATTCGTACAGTTTACAACATCATTAACATGCTCTTATACATTTCCTTTTAGGCTATATTTATATTAATATCATCCTATATCTCTTTTTGCTTCTCAAAATGAGCCATACCAAAATTTTCATTAAATCTCTTACACCATATAGAAACTAAACCATATGCATCGATATCTAAACCTTCAGGAATTTCATAGTTTTGAGATCCTTTATTCCCCTTTAAATTACCTAATTCAATATACTGATAGTTTTTAACATCTTCATTATTCTTTAAACTTTTCGTAGGAACCAATACCACTCGAACATCTGGACCATTAGAAGTTTCAAAATCAGTCAGTCTTAGAACACGCTTTCCATCTGGTAGTTGATAAATTGTTGCTATTCCATTCGTTTTATGAACACCATTCTGAAACTGCCCTTTGCTTATTACACGTTGTTGTTGATCTTCTTTTGATTTTATTTCTGTTTGTGGAAATACTTCGTTAATTTGCTTATCAATAAATAATTTTTCAGGACGGAATAAAAACCATAAAAATCCCCCAACTATTATTATTCCTCCAATAAACAATACATGTTTTGTTTTCATAAAATAAAAACCCTCCTGTAACATAGTGCTTGTATGTATGTTAACAAGAAGATCTATCATTTCTATATCAAAACTATTACAAAAGTCTTTCAATCAGTTCTTTTTTTCTGATGTAACGGGAAGCGTAAACCGAAATTCACATCCGTAAGATCCCGAACACCAATTTCTCCCTTATGTATTTCAGTTAGCGATTTTGCATCACTATTTCGAGTTCAGACCCTTCGGATTGTGAACTTCTTGATGGATCCGTTCTGAAAAAACGTTCAAATATACGCATTTGATCATGTGAGCAATCCCTTGCCATTCATCATGGAAAGTGAATTGGCTTGCTGTTTTTGTTTATTTTGGTCTGTGTAGAAGGCAGCTCTCTCTTCTCTAGTTTCATTCGAATCTTAAAAATAGTTATACAAAAAGAGAAACAACGACAGAGGTTAATAAGATGTCTGCCCCTCTATTTTTTCAATTTTAAGCAGATAATTTTTTTGATAATACGTTATTAAAGCTTCTGTATGTTATTTTTACAATTTTTTAAGTTATCTAACAGACTAAAAGTAGATATCCTGTGACTAGGCCTGGTGAACTACCCGCCACTTAACGCTCTTACGAGCTGTTTGAAGTGGGGGCTTCTCGTTTAGTCGTTACTTTTATTAGCTAACGAATTAGTCGTAAGACCGCGAGCTATCTCCCATGTTCCATAGGTTCTTTAATACGATTTATGGTAATGCTAACAAACGTTCAGCTTCATTTTTGATATTGATTGCAGAATTATAATCTCTATCTATTGACGCACCACAATCACAAACATACACTCGTTCAGATAGTGCTACATCCTTTACGTTTCCACAACTACTACATGTCTTTGTAGAAGGAAACCATTTATTAATTTTCACAAGCTGTTTCCCCTGTTCTTGTAACTTATAGGCTAAAAAAATCGTGAACATCCCCCACCCATTATCAGTAACACTTTTTCCAAAGCTAAGTGCTCGTGACATTCCTTTCATGTTCAAGTCTTCAATTGCTACAACATCAAAGTTGTTAACTAATTCTTTTGATTTATGATGAAGGAAGTTCTTACGTTGATTTGCTACCTTTTCATGTAATCTAGCTACAAGAATACGTTGCCTATTCCAACGCTCTGAGCCTTTTGTACGCCTTGACAATACTCGTTGTGCCTTTGCTAATTTTTCTAATACTTGACGGTAGAAGCGAGGATAATTGGCTTTCTCATTCTCACTACTAACATATAATTCTGACATAGAAAAGTCTAACCCAATAACAGTTACCACTTCTTTTGGCACGATTTCTTTTTCATACTCAGTCAAGATAGACACATAGTATTTTCCAGTGGATGTCATGGAAACCGTGCAAGATTTAATCACATGGTCTGGGGGGATTTCTCTATGTTGTTTCATCTTTACAAGCTTCAACTTCGGTAATTTGATATGACCATTAAGCAACATAAGATTTCCGTTAACCATATTCGTTGTATAAGATTTTCTATCCTTTTTACTTTTGAACGTGGGGAAGCCATTTTGACCACTAAAGAAATTTTTATAAGCAGTTTGCAAGTTTAATTGAGCATTCGCTAATGCTAATGAATCCACTTCTTTCAACCATTCAAACTCCCCCTTGTACTTTGCAGGAGTAGGGAATTTTTGTTTCTTTAGTTCTTCTTTATTCCCTTTGTGCTCCTCATACACTTCTTTTCGTTCAGCCAACATCTTATTGTATACAAATCGCACACATCCAAAAGTTTTACGTATAAGATGTGCTTGTTGTTCTGTTGGATACAAACGAAATTTGTACGCTTTATTATGTATTGTCATATCATTTCACCTCACTTTTCCCCTTGCTTTTCGATATACTTCTTTACTACTTCTATTGGTGAATCCCCAGTAGTGAGTAAGCAAAAACTTCTTGACCAAAACATCTCTTTCCAAAGTTTCTTTTTCACTTGTGGAAAGTCTCTCTTGATTAGTCGAAAACTGGCATTTTTATACGCATTGATGAACTTTGTAATTTCTGTATTTGGATGCGATTTGAATAAAATATGAACATGGTCATTGTCATGATTCCACTCAACTAAAGTTATGTTATAGCGTTCTGAAATCCTGATAAACATATCTTTTGCATAGTTAGACATATCATCATCAAATACATTTCTTCTATATTTCACAACTAATATAAGATGATAATAAAGCGAGAATACTGAATGATTATTACTATCTAACTCCATTTATATACCAACCTTTATGCTTTATAAGACTGATTATATCAGAGTGAAAATAAAAATAATAGCAAGTACTTTTCGGCTAACGCCGAACCGAAATCCCTCTCCCACCTACCGCTTTGCTATCGCCCTTCACACGCTTGAGGAAGGAGAATTCTTTCGGATAAAGTGTTAAAATTTACTTAACTATTCGTTTTAAGGAGGTTCGTATGAAAACAACGTTAGTAATTATTCGTGGAAACTCAGGTTCAGGAAAAAGCACAGTAGCCCGGCAACTACAATTACTCCTAGAAGGCACTTTATTAGTTCCACAAGATGTAGTTCGCAGAGATATGCTTCGTGTGAAAGATACTGTCGGGAACTTGTCTGTTGAACTCATCAAACAAACCGCACTGTACGGTATCGGTAAAGTGAACTATGTAATTGTAGAAGGTATTCTAAGCACTCATAAGTACAAAACTATGCTTACAGAACTAATTGATACATTTGAAGAAAGTTATATCTATTACTATGACATTTCTCTCAAAGAAACAATAACTCGGCATAAAACCAAACCCAACGCTGATGATTTTGGCGAAGCTGAACTAACAGCTTGGTACACTGATAAGGACTTTCTAGACTCACCAAACGAGAAAATCATTTCCGAAACCATGTCAGTAGAAGAAACCGTTAAAATGATCATCTCTGATATTCGGGTTGTTTCTAAAGCATCAGAAGGCATTTTCACTAATACACTGAAAAAGCGGTGACAAAAGTATGGTTGCTGGAATAATCCACTACTTTACACTCTATGACAGCAACCCTGTCACTAGGCCTATTTTGATGACCTTTTAAAGCTGATGTAACAGGATTTCCTACCAAAACTAATTACAGTTTACTTCTCTTCTAGTAACAATGTTTTCATATTTTCTAATTGTTCTTTTGAAAACCCAAGTCCTTTTTCAGCATACATTTCAACACTGCCAAACTTACGAGCAATCTCATCAATTGCTGCCTGTAAATAATCAGTACGGGCTTCAAACATAGCTCCTAATATTTCTTTACTTTCCTCATTTTGTAGCTTCGCGCCTAAAAATTCCATCATTTTTTGATTTAACTTTTCACGGAATCCATTACTTAATAAATAGTCTTGCATTACCGTTTCTTCTGGGACACCAAGAAGAAGTAATAATAGTGCCGAACCAAATCCAGTTCGATCTTTCCCAGCAGTACAATGGTTAACTAGTGGTAAATTTTCTTGATCTTGAGCAAGCTGTAGAAAACCAATAAATGCTTCATTACCTTCTACAAAGCCCTTATTCATTTTCACTAAATATTCACCTGGTTTTCCAAGCATTGATAAATCTCCCACTTGGAAAAATTCATTAATATTTAAATCTTTTGCTATATCTTGCATGACGGGTAAACAAACTTGACGAACACCAGCAATGCTCGGATTTGGTTTATGCGTCACTTCAAAATCTGTTCGATAATCACAGATTAGTTTTAAACTAGACTGTTGTAAATAAGCAATATCCGATTCTGTTAACCCTGCTAATTCTTCGGAACGATATAATTTCCCCCACTTTACTTTGCGACCGTCACTTGTATCATAGCCACCTAAATCACGGAAATTAAACGCTCCTTGTAATGGTAAACGGCGCTCAGCTACGGTAACTGTTTGTCCATTACTTGCTACTAACCGGAAATACGGACGCATGTTTGGACTCGGATCTGCTATTGTACATGAAGCTGCTCCAGTGACATGCAATAACAATTGTCCATTTTCCTCAATATGTTCTGATGAAGTACTCCAATAAATAGTCACTTCTCCTACTCCATCTTCCCATTCAATATGTAAGGTATTCTCTAGATTCCGTTCTACACTTGCTTGTAACCAATCTTTTTGTTGTTCCATATTGTCACCAATACTTTCTTTATATAATCCGTTATATGAAGTAATAATCTATTATATTATATTGTATTGCAAATATAATAGCTCTGTTCTGACTATATTTATGACATTCCCTTGCCTTTCTTTAAGATTAAGAAAAGATTTCTTTTACTTTTATGAGTGTTGTAGATGGAATACCACGAAATACGTATGCAATCTGCTCGTCACCTAAATTTTGATATACAACTGTACCACGCTGAGGATGGGAGTAGAATTCTAATCCATTGATCATTTTCATTCGGCTATAATTTTGAATCCACGACAATACTGGATAATAATTGTGCTGTGAATGACGACACGCCCAAAGAGCATATAGTTGTTCCTTTACATCCCAGTATACATATTGTATTTCATCATCCCCAAAACCAACTGATTCGAGTTCCCATTCATCTGGGGTTGTAATTGGTAAAGAATCAAATTGCACTTCATTTGGTAAATGCCACTTACTACATCTACTTATTTCACCACAAATTTGTGCTCTTGCCTGAAAACTTAATTGGTGAAATGGTTTATTTACTTGTTTTTTTGCTTTCTCTAATTCTAATGGTTGTAAACCTTCCAAGAACTTTTCCATTTCTTGTTGCTCTATAAAGCCTTCATCAATTGAAATTTCAATCTGCGTTTTCCATTTAGAAATGACATAACTAACTTTACCTTTATAATTCACACCTCTCCAATATACGAGAGCATTATACTGAAAACATTCACCTTGTGCTTGATACATACAACTATCCGGAAATGTCGGCTCCATTATATCAAGAAAAAATTCTTTTACGCGAAACACTCCTGTTGGTGTAAAAACTTGAAACCAAAGTGTTTCCCATTTCTCTCCTTCACTCCGCTCCGATACATTTTTAATATGCCACCCATCAAATAATACGACTGGGTATAGCGCAACCATATGTTCCAGTTTTTGTTTTAGCATAATAAACTCCCTCCTTATTAACTACTTCGGGAGAAGTTATTCTTTATCCTTGCACGAGCAGGATTGTCTTCGAATATATAGAATACTAGGAAACGATGCATTACGAAAGCAGAGAGGAGGAACAGCTTTGGATATCATTACACTGCAACAACAGTTGGAACTCATTCAGCTAAATGACTATATACAGATGCAGAGTATCGACCTTGATGAGTTAAGTTCCCATATGATTCAAAACATCGGAACCACTGATAGCTACGTCCGTGATCAATTAATATATAAATGTTTTGCACATTTTATTCAAAATGAATTCCTATCCCATGATCAATTGGAGACTTTATTAACAACCTGTCTAAGTAACGATTACTTATACAAAGACATTGCCTCTCCAAATACAGATGGAGTTTTCACACGTTCTTATACCACTTTATTAATTGGTTTAATTATACAGTTCGATAATTCTCATTCATTTTTATTACAAGAAACAGTGCAAGAAGTAAAAGAAAAGCTCATTACGTATATGAATCTCGAAATAGATTACCGTGGATGTGTACAAGATAAAGGCTGGGCTCATAGCATTGCCCATGCATCTGATGCCTTTAACGAACTCGTACACAGTTCACATATTACCTGTTCTTGCTATGAAGAGATTGCTCATTGTATATTAAATAAAATTTTCATTTATTCTACTGTATATCATAATAATGAAGATGAAAGAATTGTTACTCCCCTCCTATCTATGCTTTATTATGACTTTCCAAGAGATCAACTTTTTTCGATTATCTATAAAAAAATAAAACGGTTACCACAATTCAAAGTCAGACTTTCTTGTCATGAATACTTCATATTATGTGCAAATATAAAAACTTTTTTACGCACCTTGTTTTTCAGAACAAAAATAGATTCGAACCTTACTTCTGTAGCCAATCAAGCCGAAAAAATGTTGAGGGAATTACCGAAATATTGTTAATGATACAGGAGCATACATAATGTACATGCAATCTATACAAAAGCCATTAAATCTCATCATTAGGATTGTCAAATCAAAACGATTACTTGCTACATACCAAGCAAGAAGAGAACATTCTGCACCTATTTTGAAAAAACTTGGCTTTACAGAATATGAAACGTATTTACAATTCGCAAAAAATCTAAATTTATAAGGAGTTGAAAAAAATGGGATACATTGAAGACATGCGAAAACTCGTAGGGAATCATCCGCTTATCATAACTGGTTCACACGTTATGATTTTAAATGAACAACATGAAATCTTGCTTCAACTTCGCACCGATTTTAAGATGTGGAGCATTGTTGGTGGAACTCTTGAATATGGAGAAACATTAGAAGAAGCTGCCAAAAGAGAAGTATATGAGGAAACCGGACTTATTATAAAAGATTTAGAACTCTTTCATACTTTTTCGGGACCTGAATTATTTCAAACATATCCAAACGGCGATCAAGTATATGGTGTCATGGTTGTTTATGTTTGCCGAAATTATGAAGGTGATTTACAATGTGCTCCTAACGAGTCAAAAGAATTGCGTTTCTTTCCATTGCATACACTACCACATAATATAGGCACTGTACCAAAAATGATTATTGAGCAATTTCAACAATCATTTGCAATAAAAACAAGTAAATAGTTGCCAAAAGACGTTCCTAAATGCAGGTAACCAGTTGGCTTAATTCCTGTTAACATTATTTTCTTCACATTCTGACTCCCCCTTTCCAAAATGAAAAGAGCCCCTCGTCCTAGAAAAGGACGAGGGGGCTCCCGCGGTACCACCTTTATTAGCTACAGTTATAGCTCACTTGATGCTTCTTTAACGTGAAGCGAATCGCCCTAGCTTACTTATTTCAGCCAGAAGCTCCAGAGTCCATTCCATATTCATCCCTTACTGATTTCCACCAGATATCGGCTCTCTGTGAAGTTCTAAATATGTACTCTTCTCTATCATTGCTTTTGTTTATTTTTTACATTTTACTACATTTATTTTTCTGAGAAACATAAATATTCTGTTTTACGCAGCAGGACTTTCACTTTTTTTATCTAATTATATATAGGTTTGCGGAAAATGATTCTACAACTTTGGAGGAATTATCATGGTAAAATATATTTCGATTCTTGGTTCAACTGGTTCAATTGGTACGTCTGCATTAGATGTAGTCGCTGCACATCCTGAACACTTTAAAATTATTGGTTTAACAGCAAATCACAATATTGATATTCTTGAGAAACAAATACATACATTCCATCCTCGTATTGTTAGCGTGGGTACAAAAGAATTAGCAGATACACTTCGCAAACGAATTTCTGCTGATACGAAAATTACTTATGGAGAAGACGGATTAATTGAAGTTGCAACTCATCCTGATTCTAATCTTGTATTAACTTCCGTTGTCGGTGTCTCTGGACTGCTTCCAACTATTGAAGCATTAAAAGCAAAAAAAGATATTGCCATTGCTAACAAAGAAACATTAGTTGCAGCTGGGCATATCGTGACAGAGTTAGCTAAACAAAATAACTGCCGTTTAATCCCCGTAGATAGTGAACACTCTGCTATTTTTCAATGTTTAAATGGTGAGAATAACAAAGAAATCGAAAAACTAATTGTTACAGCTTCCGGCGGTGCATTTCGAGATAAAACACGTAATGAGATGGAAACTTTACAAGCTAAAGATGCTTTAAAGCACCCAAATTGGTTGATGGGAGCAAAACTAACAATTGATTCCGCTACATTAATGAACAAAGGCTTCGAAGTCATGGAAGCACGTTGGTTATTTGATATTCCTTATGAAAAAATTGATGTTTTAATTCATAAAGAAAGTATTATTCATTCTTTAGTTGAATTTATAGATGGATCTATGATGGCACAGCTCGGTGCTCCTGACATGAGGATGCCTATTCAATATGCGTTCCATTATCCAACTAGATTACCGTCCTCTTATAAAAAGTTAAATTTATTAGAAGTCGGTAGCTTACATTTTGAAAAACCAGATTTAAAGAAATTTCCTTGTCTACATTATGCCTACGAATCTGGAAAGATTGGCGGAACCGCACCTGCAGTCTTAAATGCCGCGAATGAAATTGCAAATGCGCTATATTTACAAAATGAAATTTCATTCTTTGATATAGAAAAAACAATTTATTCTACACTTGAAGCTCATCATAATATCATAAACCCATCTTTAGAGGCTGTACTAGAAGCCGATCGTTGGGCTCGTGAATATGCAAACGAATTATTAATTAGAAAATGAAAAAAAGAGCTAAAACAGACACATTCTGCTTTAGCTCTCCTCTTTACGTGTTCAATTTAATACATCTATAGCAATGCGTAACAAATACTTTTAAGATCACTAAGGTAATAGATTACTAACTGTTAAAATGGGAGGTTTATTCATGATTAATAAATTACTTATCACTTCTTTTGATGTAGCTTCAGCTATTTTAGCAATTCAAATTCCTGCATATGAAATTGAAGCAACATACATAAACAGCACGGCAATCCCGCGTTTATACGATACTGTAGAAGATATCCAAAATTGTAACGAAACATTTTATGGATACATCTTAGAAAATAAACTAATAGGATTTATTTCTTTTGTAAATGAAGGGACAATTATTGATATCCATCGTCTAGTTATATCACCTGACTATTTTCATAGAGGAATCGCAACAAAGTTACTCCTTCATTTATTTAGCATATGCTCTGAAACAAGTAAATATATTGTACAAACAGGAAAAGCAAACATCCCTGCGCTTTCTTTATATAAAAAACACGGATTCATTGAAATAACAGATATTGTTTTACCTGATGGACTCGTTCTTACGCAATTAGAAAAGTCAGAAAAACCTAAATAATTTGACTTTATTTGCGAGTTATGTTATTTTATTTTTTATAAAACCTTTTGCTGAATCCAATTTTTGGAACGGGGGAACCATCTATGTAGCCGATGCTACTTGGGGCGAATCTTTTTTAAGTAGGGATACTCTCACTTCCCGAGTCCGACAGCTAACCTCGTAAGCGTAATGGGAGAGAGAGGGTGCTTTTTACTTATGTTACACAGTATCCCTCCTTAGCTATAAAGTTTGTGGTATCGATATCATTAGAAACCTATATTTATAGCAAAGGAGACTTGTACAATGTTACGTTTATCAGATCATGCGATGAAAATGATGGAACAGCGTATGCGATTAGAGCAGCAACGTACGTATCAAGCAAACAAAGTTGTGGATAGTTTACATCACAAATATTTTTTTCAACATATTTTCCAGCCGAAAAGATGAAGTAAAATTCTTGCGCATATAAGATGATTTATACGTACAGTATAACTAAACATGAAAAAAGCTTTGCTACTACAGCAAAGCTTTTTTCTGTTACTTTTTCCTTCCTAACATTAAAAGTAATTCTTCATTAATTTACTTATCCAATGTGGAGCATGAGTATTCTCTCTCACATCGAATTGCGCAAAACAGCCTTTTTTTCATCAAAATCACTTAACTCACTAGGTTTTCTAATCCATGATTTGTTGTTCTCTTCCTTAAAATCATTCATTAAAAAAATAATAGTGGCATGAGCGTATTCTTCAAGGCCTATCAATCCTTCAACATACTCTGAATATATCAGAATATTAGAGATAATCCCCTACCAATTATCACCCTATGAATATTACACATTATTTACACCTTCATTTTTATACGATAGCTTATTTTCTTGCTTTCACAATTAAAGTTGTTGGTAACGCTCTCGCTTTATATAATGAATAATATTTCACAGACGGTTCAACTGCTTGTTCCTCAAAATCACTTGATGGTTCACCTTCAACTATTTTTTCAATTGTAAATCCTACCTTAATAAGCTCATTTATGTATGTACTCAATTTTCTTTTATATAATACAGCTTGTACATCTTCCCCTTTAAATGTTTCAAATGTAATAGGTACCTCTTCATGATATGAAGATTCCAAAACAATTTCAGGCGTTCCATACTTCAAGTTTGAATAAATCGGATGCTCCCAACTAAAAACAAAGCTTCCTCCTTTTTTTAAATAAGAATAAATAAGCTGCAATGTTTTTGGTAAATCAGATGTCCATCCTAGCGCATAAATGGAATATACAATATCAAAATGTTCTTTCGGAATATCTGTTTCATCCTCCATCGCAGCACATATCAAGTGTGGATTCCACTCTATTAATGTCTGCTTCGCTGTATCAATTTGTATTGTAGAAAGATCAACGCCCCATAATTCTTCTGCTCCATGCTTCGCCATGTACTCCAAAGAATGTCCGCTGCCGCACCCTATATCAAGAACCTTTTTATGCTTTATCGTATCAAACAAATGAATTTCATCTTCAGAAGCAGTATACGGCCCGTACCTTGGCAAAGAATCTACCTGAAAAAAGTAAGGCGCTACTATATCCCAGCACTTTTTATTGAGCTCTAACATTTTTGCTTGTTCCATTTGTCAAATCCCCCCTCTATTATAGTCACCGTACATTCATACAAATTCTTCTTTCTTAGTACTCGTTACTTTGCACGAAATCCCATTAGCTAACTTCTGTCTATATATTTAAGCATTATAGCTAGATCTTCCTTTTCTCTTCGCCCGATAATTTTTCACTTTCGCGATTGTACCACAAGCTCTCCCCTCTTTACTCCCCGCATACATTCCGCACCAACGCTTACTTCCATTACGAGAATGATCATAAAAGACCCAGCGGCAATCTGGACATGCCTTTAATCGTTTCCACTTTCCCTGCTCAATATCAATCAGAATAATTTGCAATATGGTTGTATAAATATTTCGTTCTCCTATTGGTTCATATGTGACAGAATCCATGTTTTCTGTCACACACACGCGAAATAGATATTTTTCAAACCACTGTTGTAGTGCTCCTTTCCCCTCAACTGCGAAACGAATTTCATCTCGAAATCGTTTCAGTTCATCAACTGTACCAAAAGATAATTCTTCATTAAAATGGATCCTCATAAATTGAAGTACATCATCTATAGTATGAAGCCCGTCTACGCACATTCTTGAATCATTCGGAATTCTCCATGTATTTAAAAAGTCCCTTACGGTTTCTAATTGTCCTGGCGCCTCTTGACCATGTTTCAAATTCATTCACCATCTTTCTAAATTTTACTTTTTTCTGACTTTATGTATAATTATAGTATAAAACAGTTAACCATTAAAACTTTTTAATGGTTACATTATTGAAAGGAGTCTCTATGAAAAACTTTTCTATACCAATACGCGTTATACTTATTTCATCATTTTTCATGGCGTTTGGATACTTTGCTGTATATGCATTTCTCGCCATCTATTTATCGAGTTTTTTAAACTTTTCTGGCATACAAGTAGGAACCATTTTAACCATTATGACGATTACTTCACGAGTTATTCCTTTATTTTCTGGTATCATCGCCGATAAAGTAGGCTACATGATTATGATGATATCTGGTTTACTATTAAGAGGCATTGGCTTTATTTGTTTAGGAATATTTTCAGAGTTTCATACTATTTCAATTTCCGCCTCCCTGATTGGATTTGGAACTGCATTTTACGAACCAGCTGCTCGTGCTGTATTCGGCTCACAGCCAGCTAACATCCGAAAAGATTTATTTACATACTTAAACCTCGCTTTTAACAGCGGCGCAATTATCGGTCCAATTGCTGGTAGCCTATTACTCGTATGGAACCCTTTGTATCCATTTATCCTTACTGGATTTCTCATGTTATTATTTGCTATCATTTTTTATCTTCTTAGATCCCACTTCCAAGTTTCTACTGAAAATGTACAGCTCTTATCTGGATTAAAAGCCGTTTTTGAAAATAAGCATTTTCTGTTATTCTCATTTATCATGATTTTCTTTTACATTATGTTTACTCAGCTTACTGTCGCGCTCCCGCTTTATATGACCAATATCAGTCATAGCGTAAAGTTAGGTGGACTTGTCATTACAGTAAATGCAATTACAGGCGTTTTGTTTATGATTGTATTTCGAAAAACATTTCACAAATACAATACACTTTCAATTGTAAAATGCGGTGTGCTATTTATGGGGCTTTCCTTTTTACTTATTCCTTTGTTTCCACATCCTTATTGGCTGTTTGGCTGTGTCATTTTATTTACAATTGGCGAAACACTTGTATTACCTAATGCTGACATTACAATTGCAAATTATAGTAATGAATCCTATACGGCCACATATTTCGGGGCTTATCAGCTCTCACTCGCTATTGGATTTATTATTGGAAACTACACAGGAACATGGTTTACATCACAGTTACAAGGAATGTATACACCTTGGTTGATTTTTGGCACAATGGGGGTTACAGGTTTTATTTTGCTTCATATTTTAAAAAATATGGAACAAAAACAAGAAAAAGAAATGATTCATACAGGATTGTAATCATATATAACGTCAAAAAAGCACCGTCCAGTCTATTATTGAACGGTGCTTTTCATAAAATAATTATAATTTTTTCATCCCGCATTAACAGGCAGAAAACGAAAATGTGTTTTTTGCGAAATCATTAATGAATATCATGTTTTTTGAAATTGCCGCCCTTCACTTCTGCTACGTCATATACCGTAACAAAGGCACTTTCATCAATTTCATGAATGATTTCTTTTATTTTACTTTCTTCTAAACGGTTAATAACACAAGTAATTTCTTTAAATTGTTCCTTTGAATAACCGCCGTACACTTCATTATACGTTGCACTTCGACCTAAGCGGTCTCGAATTGTTTCTACCATTAAATCAGGTTCCTTTGTGATAATTTTAAAAGTTTTAGAACCACTTAAACCTACTTCAACGATATGAATTACTTTAGAAGCAATAAAGTAAGCAATTGCTGAAAGGATAGCCCCTTGCAGACCAAATACCGTTGAAACAACAATAAAGACAAACATGTTTAAAAATAAGATGAGGTCACTTGTCCCAAAAGGTAACTTTCGAGAAAGTAATACAGCTAACATATCGATTCCATCTAATGCGCCACCATTACGCAATGCTAACCCCATACCAAAACCGATGATAATCCCCCCAACAACGGTAATTAACAATGTATCACCGTGAATAATAGTTGGTATGTCGTGCATAAGAACCGTACCGATTGCTAGTGAAGCAATACCGATAACCGAATAAATAGCGAAATTTTTACCAATTTGCTTATACCCTAACCAAACAAAAGGAATATTAATGACTGCAATTAGAATTCCTAATGGTAATCCAAATAGTTCTGAGCTTACGATACTTAAACCCGTCACACCACCATCTGATACATTGTTTGGAATTAATACCGATTCTAGTCCATATGCTGTTATAAACGCCCCTATAATAATCGCTAATACTCGTAAAACGATCTTTAGTTTATTGGGCTTGTGCTTTTTGATTTTACTCATATCATTTCCTCGTTTCAAACTTTTTTCTATTTTCATTACTACACATGTTTAATTTGCCAGACTCACTCCTAATAACTATTTTAACACATTACCACCATAATATTAATGGTTAAACAGCTTTATTATTAATTAACAAAATTGTTATAAAATTAGTATATTATTTCCCCCTAAAAATGAAAGCCCCATGTAATTCATACATGGGGCTTTCATTTTTTATAATATACAATCTTTAAGACTAACTCTTATCAAATATTTGTTTACAAATTACTTATATTCTCTTTAAACATCTTTGTTTTTACATCCAAAGAATTAACTATAAACTAGTTCTTTTTTGCTTAAACCAAGCACCTCTGCTGTTGAAGTATGAATTTCTTGGAAAAGCTCTGGGTTTTCTACTAGTGACACACCATAAGAAGGAATCATTTCTTTTATTTTCGATTCCCATCCGTTCATATGTTGTGGGAAGCACTTTTCTAATACTTCGAGCATAACGTTAACGGCAGTAGAAGCACCCGGAGAAGCACCGAGCAATGCAGCTACCGAGCCATCAGAAGCACTAACCACTTCCGTACCAAATTGAAGTGTTCCTTTACCGCCGGCATCAGTATCTTTAATAACTTGCACACGTTGGCCTGCCACCACTATGTCCCAGTCCCCGCTTTTAGCATTTGGAATAAACTCACGTAATTCTTCCATACGCTTTTCACTCGATAACATAACTTGCTGAATTAGATATTTCGTCAATGCCATCTCTTTTACACCTGCCGCCAACATAGTGAGGACATTATTTGGTTTTACGGAACCTATCAAATCAAAATTCGAACCAGTTTTTAAAAACTTTGGTGAAAAGCCAGCAAATGGCCCAAACAGCAATGTTTTCTTGTTATCTATATATCTTGTATCAAGATGTGGAACAGACATTGGCGGAGCACCAACCTTAGCTTTACCATATACTTTTGCATGATGCTGTTCTACAACTTCTGGATTGTTACATACCATAAATAATCCGCTTACCGGGAAACCTCCAATATGTTTTGACTCAGGAATACCGGTTTTTTGTAGTAAAGGTAGACTTCCTCCCCCACCACCGATAAAGACGAATTTTGCAGTATGATATTCCATTTTACCGTTATCAATATCATGCACTTTCACTTCCCAGGATCCGTCGCTAGTACGTTTAATATCCTGAACACTATGCTTGTAGTTTATCTCGACATTTTTACTCTGTAAGTGGTCAAACAACATACGTGTTAAAGCCCCAAAGTTGACATCCGTTCCAGAGTCGATTTTTGTTGCCGCTATTGACTCATTCGATGTACGACCTTCCATGATAAGCGGCATCCACTCCTTCAGTTTTTCAGGGTCATCAGAAAATTCCATCCCTTGAAACATCGGATTATTTGAAAGCGCTTCAAAACGTTTTTTCAAAAACGTTACATTTGTTTCCCCTTGTACCATACTCATATGAGGTATCGGCATAATAAAGTCCTGTGGATTACGAATCAGATTACTGTTTACAAGATAAGACCAAAACTGTCTTGAAAGCTGAAACTGTTCATTAATTTTGATAGCTTTGCCAATATCTATAGATCCGTCAGGTTTTTCGGATGTATAGTTCAGTTCACACAGTGCAGCGTGGCCCGTCCCAGCATTATTCCATTCGTTAGAACTTTCTTCTCCTGCGTTTGTAAGTTTCTCGAACACTTTGATTTCCCATTCAGGTGCTAACTCTTTCAATAATGATCCCAAAGTCGCGCTCATGATTCCGGCACCAATTAAGATAACGTCTGTTTTCTGCTGCATGTTGCTCATGATAATCTCTCCATCCCCTATATTAGCAAAAAAGTGTAGGCGCATCTTCTCAGATGTCGCACGCCTAGGCCCCAACCTAGAAACATATCTTTTCTGCCTCAATTATAGCCATATCATATTCTATTATAACTATTAATCGACTAAAATATCTAGTATTATCTGATAATTATAAACCATTTAATCCGGTAAACAAGTAAGAAGTTCGTACACAAGGACCTAAAAACACCAAATAACCAATGTCTAAACCTTAAGATAAAGGCTTTGGTTCGCCTTTACCTGTGAACCGAAACCCTCCAATTTTTTACCGTTACTTATAATATGTTTCCCCGCACTTAATAGAGATTAAAAAGGAAAAATTAATTAATTTACAATGTATACTACGTCACTTTCTCTCAAAAATATCCATATCATCAATAAAAAGGAGAAGCTTTTCGCTTCTCCCTTCTTTACGATGCGTGCTCCTTCTTCTTCATTAATGCTCTTTTTTTCATAGCTTTTGTTAAGTAGCCACCTTTGAAAGAACGAATCTCATATGAAGACATAAATGCCTTCGGTGCGATTCGATTAATAATTTCTAAAAGCTCTTTCTCACGTGAACGCTTTGCAACAATATCTAAACGGTAACGAATCGAATTTATCCCTTCCCCTTCAAATACAGTTACACCAAATCCTGAATGTCTTAACTCATCAACTAACTCATTGCAACGGTCTAGTAAACTAACTTGGTATGTAATATACCCAATTGCCAATTTATTTTCTATATAACCACCTAATAAAAGCCCGGCACTAAAGCCAATGACATAGGATACAATATTCATCCAATTTGATAAATCTTGGAATACAATCCCTAAACTTACAATATAGATTGCACCTTCTAATAGTCCAACACCAGCAGCGGATCTTGTTTGATTCTTTACAAGCAAAATCGTCCGGATTGTTAAAACAGGAACATAAATAATTTGAAGTACAAAAATAAGTAGCGCTTGTAACATTTGCATCCACCTCTTTCAAAAAGTCTTTTGTCATAATAACATATATAACCTTTAGAAAGCGATGGGTTTTCATAAAATTCTTTAAGATTTCACATGAAAAATAATGTAAAACTTTATTCTCCGTGTTTTTTCTTCACCTTCATATGTTTAGAGGTGGGAGTCCTCTCGAAAGATATGATAGAAAAAGGACTTTATGTCGGTCTTTTTACATTTATTTCAAATTCTTTTCATTTTTTCCTCTTCGTTTCTCTTCTTCTTTAGCTAATTGTATATTCGCATAGGCTAAATTCGCAATCATTAAAAAGTGCCCGCCTAAAATGCCAGTACCAAATGCCCACATTTCCATTTCATGTTCAATTTCATACATAATGATTGCACCCAATATAGCAGCTGCAAAACGATTTAAAATCCCTAATCCTGGCGCTCGTTGTTTTAATACAATGCTTTTCCCAATCTTTTCAACTCGTCTTGCTAGCAACCAAAGACAGTATGCGCTGACTGCTAATCCGATCCCAAAGCCAGTAACTTGCTTTGAAAAAGGCGTTATCGTCCATAAAAGTAGTAAACCACTAAAAATCATATATAACTGTAGTTTGTATACTCGTAACGCAACTTCAATCAAAATATCCGCTCCTTGTTTCAAGTTTTGCAATAGGTAAAAAAAAAAGCAGCAACCTACACAGTTGCTGCTTTCTCTTGTTGATGATCAATTTTTCGAATTTCAATGCGTTTAATTTGATATGCATCTTTTTCAAGAACTTTAAACTCATATCCTTCTGCTTCGACACATTGTCCTTCTTCAATTTCATGGTTCTGCATCATAATCCATCCACCAATTGTATCCACATCTTCTTCTTCGATGTGTAAACCAAATAAATCTTTAACTTCTGTAATCAACACTTTTCCATCCACAATTTTGTGATGATCATTTATGTGTTGAATTGGTGGGTGTTCATCTTCATCGTATTCATCACGAATTTCGCCGACGATTTCCTCCAATATATCTTCAAGCGTTACAATTCCGGCCGTGCCTCCGTATTCATCATATAAAACAGCCATTGGAATTCGCTTTTTCTGCATTTGCAGAAGTAAATCGTGAATTGGAGTTGTTTCCATAACTTCAATAATCGGACGCATATACGTACGAATAGATGATAAATCTTTTGTATCGCCTTTCATATATCGAATAAAGAAGTCTTTTACGTTAACCATACCAATAATATCATCTTTATCTTCTCCAAAGATTGGATAACGCGTGTATCGTTCACTTTGGATGATGTTCATGTGCTCTTCTACTGAATCTTCGAGATAGAAACCGACAATTTCCGTCCGTGGTACCATAATCTCTTTCGCAATGCGGTTATCAAATTCAAAGATATTATTTACATACTTATATTCTGCTTGATTAATTTCTCCACTTTCATAGCTCTCTGAAAGAATTAATCGTAATTCCTCTTCAGAATGGGCTACTTCATGTTCAGAAGCCGGTTTCAAGCCGAACAAACCAGTTATAACACGTGCTGAACTATTTAGCATCCAAATAAAAGGATACATTACTTTATAGAACATCATGAGCGGTCCAGCAAATAATAAAGTTACTCTTTCCGCCTTTTGAATTGCCATTGTTTTTGGTGCTAATTCACCTACCACAACATGTAAATATGTCATAATCATAAAAGCAAGACCAAAAGTTAATACATGAGATATAGAAGGAGTTATATTCCATTTCTCAAATAGCGGACGCAAAAGCTTCTCTATTGTCGGTTCACCTAACCAACCCAGTCCCATTGCCGTAACTGTAATTCCTAACTGGCAAGCAGATAAATATTCATCTAAATTTGTTGTTACCTTTTTTGCTGCTAACGCACCGCGTTTTCCTTCCGCAACAAGCTGATCTATACGACTTGAACGTACCTTAACAATCGCAAATTCTGCTGCTACGAAAAATCCAGTAAATGCGATTAAAATCGCAACCATGACTAAATTAAATATTCCCAATGAATCCCCTTAGTAAAAAAACTAAGGTGTTCACCTCCTGTATACTTATAATGTTTTCTGATTCTCTATTTCTTTAGAAAACATAGCGCTATACAGAAATTAAAAGAGTCGGATCCAATTTCAACTATAAAAATAGTATCAATGTTTGTATTAAAGTCGTCGTTTGACCAGATAAAGACTTCGATATTTTTTCACGTTGTGAATCTGTTAACCCATCTAATAGAGGTTTCAACTGTGTTAGTTCTGCTTCTAATTGATGGATATGGTTTGTCACTTCATTCACTTGTTTCGAAACGTGTTCATTGATACCGAGCAGCTTCTTTCTCTCCTCGATCCTCTCTTTAATCTCACAAAGCGGCATATGCATTTCCTTGCATTTCTCAATAAATTGTAATGTCTCAAATGCTGTTTCATCGTAATAGCGATAATTAGATTGAGATCGCTCCGCTTTTAAGATACCTAGATTCGTATAATAATCAATCGTTCGTTTCGATACGTGAGCCAAGTGAGCCAACTGTCCGATTCGATACACCTTCCCAACGATTTTTCCCTCCCCATTTATGTTAAGAACATCATACAATACATAAACTGTACAGTCAAACGTGACAGTTTTCTAGCTCTGAATATGAATGACCAATTCGCACTTGATCTCCCTTCTCTAAACTAATTGACTTTGGATAATTACTAATGTGAGACTGAATCACAACATATTTCATTTTACCTATCCCATATTCTGAAAATTAAGTTATAATTTTATTATAAAACTTATTTACGATAAACAAATTCAAAATATTGAGAGGAGAAATTCTTATGTACTACAGCAACCTTTTCGAAAATGATCAACCTGTAATCCGTCTATAATCTAAGGCGGGCATGCTTATATTTTTATAAAAAATATGCCTCGTCTTAGGACTTGTAAGAATCCTACAAATAGACGGAGGTATTTCACAATGAAACAAACAATTTTAGGTGCCATATGTTTATCACTTGCAGCAAGTATTTGGGGTGGTATGTACGTTATCAGTAAATATGTACTAGACTTTGTTCCCCCTCTTACACTTGTTTGGCTTCGCTTTATCATCGCTTTTTTCGTTCTATATATTATTTTGAAAATAATTGAACGAAAAAATAAAAAGAAACTCCTCATTCATAAACGAGACTGGTTACTTTTTGCTTGGATCGGTTTCATTGGCTATTTTATTTCAATTACATGCCAATTTTTTGGAACAAAATTATCAGATGCTCACACAGGTTCTTTAGTTACATCAGCCACTCCAGCATTTATGGTTGTATTTGCTGCTTTGATTTTGAAAGAAAAACTAACTGCACGTAGAATACTCTCTACCATCTTAGCTACAATAGGCGTCACAATTGTCATCGGATGGGATATAGAGATGGGTTCTTATTTTATTGGCACAATCATTTTAGTTGGAGCTGCCATTACATGGGCTTTACTATCTATTTATGTAAAAATTGCTTCTAGCCGTTTTTCATCCTTGGTCATTACAACGTATGCAATATTCTTTTCGTTATTTTTCATTACACCGTGCATGATTTGGGAGTTACAATCAAGTCCAATTGAAAACTTAAATCCCACAATCATTTTAGGTATTCTATATTTAGGAATCATCTCCACTGCAGGTGCCTTTTTTCTTTGGAATAAAGGACTTGAGTTAATGGATGCCAGCATCGGTTCATTATTTTTCTTTTTTCAGCCCATCGTTGGTTCATTACTAGGGTGGCTATTATTGAATGAAACATTAAACAGCAACTTCTTTATTGGTGGTGCCCTGATTATATTTAGTGTAGTGATTACTACACTTGAAAAGAAGGGCTAACAATAGCAAAAAACACAGGCTGTATAATACTCCAGCCTGTGTTTTTAATTTCTGTTATACACTGTTAAATATTGATGTTGACAATAATCAGAAGTATATTGGGCCTGTTTTTATATCCACTTCTTTAAATCCTTATTTACAAATGTCAAACATACCAAGCATCCTCAGTGAATCTATTCCATTCTAATGTAAAGTTGTTTGCTTTAAGTTTGATACTGCAAAATTGTTTTGTTTTCCAATCAGTGCCGAACATTTTAAAAATAAAATTATTTCTAATTGAACTTTGGCTAAAAGTCAAAAACTCCATTTCTTCCAATTCAACTATTGGGACTTCCTTATCAATTCCATCATCAAAATGGATAATGAGTTTAATCATTGTTACACCTTTAAAAGTAAGTTTGCATCTATCCGTTGCCTTTGCAACTTTATAAGGATTGAGAGGATGAATTTTGGAAATATAAACAAATTCAAATTCAAAAATAGCCATATCTTTTTCAACCTTTATTTCTTCAACACAGCAATCGTGAAAATCTAAGTAGTCAAAATAATGATTTGTGGTTTTATATTCCCAAGAATTCAAATTCACTCTATTTAACCCCCCTCAATTAGAAATTACGATAAATGAATAATCTAGGTTTATCCTAAGTGGTAATTGTTATGAAACATTTACATATTATCTTTTCCTCAAGCAGACCAGTGCGCCGGACGAGAAAGCAATCTTGGTAATTTCGTGTTGACATCCCCTTTCGCTGCGTTAACCTGAACTTGAGTCAGAAAAACACTCTCAGTAAGATCTGCCCCACGAAGATCAGCGTCTCGTAAATCGGCACCAATAAAGTCAGCCATTCTTAAATCTGCTCCTCGAAGATCAGCTGCAATTAAGTATGCTCCTCGTAAATTTGCTCCCTTAAGATCTGCCTTTCTAAGCTTTGCCCCCATAAGGTTTGCTCCTCGATGATTAATCCTTTTATTTTTTTTCGAACTCTTATACTTGTAACGTGACTCCGTCCATACTAATTCGCTTGTCTTTAATAGAAGTTCATTTACATACGCTCGGTGTGATGGAATGTTTAAATCCATCAGCAATTCTGGACTAAGCTGAGAAAGTCGTTCCGTCTCTGCAATTGCGTCAAAAATTCCCTTATGAATCGTACGTGTCGCTTTTAACGCTAAAGCCTCATTCAAATACCACAGCATCTCATGAAGTTGGTGCATAATTGGGAAAACGTCATACATTTTCTTGGCATGTTTTGAATCTCCCCTCCAGTCAACTCCCTCAAAAGTAACCTGTGAAACTTTTTGTCCCGCACCAAAACACTCAAATACAGTACATCCTTTAAAACCTTTCTGCCTTAGATTTTTATGAATGCTACAACGAAAATCTGATTGCAGATTAGAGCAAGGCTTACCAGCATCCTTATTAACGGCAAAATCTGCCGAAGCTGCAAAAGGTAATGCAACGCAGCACAAACTGAAGCAATTCTCACAGTCAGCTCGTAAACTATTAAAACTCACATCAGTTTTTGCATCCAAAAAATTATTATTCTCTAACAAAACATGTACCCCCTGTTGTTCTACCTTTTATTTCATTTTAAATACATAATCAATTCGTAAATCAAATATCATATTTCATTTCAAACGCTACGCTAACTTCCAAATATAATTTCATATAAAAAGGACATATTCTCCAACCTATATTATCATTAAATTATAAAGATTCATACAATCAGGAGGGAATCATATGACATTAGAAATGAAAACAAACTGCCAAACTTGCAATACTTCACTTCAAACGGATTCGGAAGCTTATATTTGCACTTACGAATGTACATTTTGTGCACCGTGCACGGAAAAAACAAATCATGTTTGTCCAAACTGTGGTGGTGAATTAGTGCGTAGACCCAAAAGAAAATCATAAAAGCAAAGCTATTCATAGCTTTGCTTTTCATTTGAACACTTATTTAAAAATCTCTTTCAATTCACTTCCAATTAACTCAGATAAATATTCATAACCAACAGCATTAAAATGTAAGCCGTCACGCTCTTCATTTCCTACGAATTTCTTATAATCTAATTCTTCAATCATGTGAGAATGTAGATTAAGAAAATGAACTCCTGTTTGTTCTGCCACTTCTCTTACTACTTCCGCATACTGTAATAATACTTCATTTGTTCTTGCGTACTGCCTTTCCTCATCCACTGGTGCTGGACTTATGAGAAGCACTTTTTCTGGTGAAATTCTTTTCACAATCGTAATTAAATTTTCTTCATATTCTTGTAGTGATACTTGTTTATGAAATGCTGCATCATTCGCACCAAAAAAGACTGTTACAAATGTTGGCTCGTAACATAAGACATCCTCTTCTATTCGTTTTAATGCGTCAAACGTATTGTCACCAGAAACCCCTGCATTTACCACTTTCCATTCAGGAAACAGACTTTGTAAACGCGGTGTTAATCTAGATTCGCCATTCCAGAATGTTTCACCGTCTGTAATACTATCACCAAAACATACTAATGTTTTCATTTCCGTTTCCCTTCTTATGTATGAAATAATTTTCCTTCTAATGCTGAAATATAGCGCTGAGCCGAACGTTCTACAGCTTCATTTGCATTCTCTTTTACTACCCTGTGAAAAGCGTTGTATAAACGATTAAAAGGAAGTGACTTTACCCTTTTGGCCATTTCTTCAACTTTATTTACTGGTAACGGAATTAAATTGGGATAGCTATACATAAAGCTCACCCACTCTTGATCCGCTACAACTTGAATAATGTCCCCTGTTAATAAAATCCCTTTCCCTTCATTCCCCTGTGACCAGTGTAAAACAGAACCACCTTTAAAATGTCCGCCTAGACGATGCACAGTGAGTTCATGAGATAATTGCAATGATTCTCCTGACCAAAAAACAATATGTTTACTTGGACGCATGACCCACTGTTTATCATCTTCATGAATATAGATTGGTACATCGAATCTTTCCGCCCATTCTACTTGAGTAGAATAATAGTGCGGATGGGATAACGCAATTGCATCTAATCCCCCTAATTCTTTCACCTTCTCAATCGTATTTTCATCGAAGTATGTAATACAGTCCCATAACAAATTATACGATTCTGTTTTTACCAAATAAGTTGTTTGACCAATCGCAAATTCTGGTTTCGTTGTCATGCTATATAATCCTGTTTCTTCTTCAATGATTTCATTTTGATATGTATGGCTCGCTTGTAAATCATCAAGTGTTGTCCAAGATTGCCCTTTCGGATTCACATACTGCCTCTCCTCATTACAAATCATACAATTCACTGGTTCTTCTGTACTCGCTGCATATTGCACGCCGCACGTTGTACACACAAAATTCTTCATAAAAATTCTCCTGTCCCTATTTATTTTTTTATCTATCAATCTTTCATTGTTAATGAATTTGATCCATCCAATAACGCCAAGCTTGTAAATAAGCTTCTAAATCTTCAGGATGATGTCTCATACAAGTGTCTAATCTGCAATATAAAGCGATTACAACTTCTTCATATAAAACTTTTCTCGTTCTATTATGAAATACACTCTTTTCTACTACCTCGCCGATTGTTTCCTTCGTTAGATCTTCCGGCGTCGAACAAAATGCATAAATGAAATCATATATTGGATCTCCCAAAACTGGCAGAGGGTCAATCACACCATATAGTCTATGCTCATTAAATATAAAATTATGAAATCCACAATCCCCATGTAATAAATATGGTTGATTACTATATCTCGTTCTATTTGGACTGTGTACTAATTTAAGAACAGTATGAAAATCTTCTTCTGTTATATAGGATTTTACAGTTTCATTAGCTTCCATCACCCTCTCTAAAAGAAAGACCTGCCAAGAGTCTACCGGTTCTTCTTTCCATTCCCACTGATCCATTTTCATAGCTGGTTTATATGTATGAATCACTTTCTGTACAAGTGTAAAAAGAATATCTTTTTTATTCTCAACATCATAACTTGTGGAACCAGGGATAAATGAATAGACCATATATCTATTGAGTGAATCTACATACAAAAGCTTAGGAAATACACTTTTGTCTTCATAAAATTTAAGGAAATAAGCCTCTTCTCCAATTACTTTCGGTTCATTCAACTTAACAACGCACGGCTCATTTCCTTCTATAAGGTACAGTCTACTTGTAGTACCGCCGGTTAATCTCTTGCACCCTTTTGGATAATGATCAATGACTTCATTAACAATTAATTGTTCAATAATTTCTGAAATATCCACTTTTCCTATTCCCACTCTGCAAATGTATTTGAAATTCCTATAAATAAGACAACGTTATTATTATTTGACAAATATAAGGAAACTCCTTTAATTTTTATATTATAAAAAAGCAATCCTCATTTCTCCGACACCGATAATGCTGCAACTAATATCTCTATACAAATTTCATTCCACTTTGGATAATATAATGTAATCTCATTTGGTTTCACAAATACCATACTACTCGATTCGTACTCACCGCTAAAATCATACACTTCTGTAATATCCATCCGGTAAAACGGTTGATATCCTACCTTAGGCTATGGATCATTGGCATTCCAATTCGGGTTTTCACCATGGTTTACAGCAATATATCCAAGTAAAAGACATTCTCCTTTTACATATCCTTCTTCCTAATACATATTTTATTTTCACACAACAAAAACCTGCTACAAATTGGAGGTTATATAAAATGAACCTTACTTGTATTCTCTTTTAATTTTTATAAATAAGGGAATGCTATAAAAACACCCGTATAATAGGAGGTTTTATATATGAAACACGATTTTTTACAAGCCGTAAATCAAGCTATCGGTAAGGTTGAACATATTCATATTGAAGAAAGTGGCGCGGACAGCCTACTGATTCATCACGATGATGTAAGGCAATTGAAACAAGTTGCTGAAACGTTAGAAAATAACAATTTCCATTCCGTTATGAGGCAAAATGGGAATACATCTTTTATTGAAGTAGTAAACAGATAAAAAAAGTTCGGTCATATACCGAACTTTTTTTATCCTCTCAGCCCCTAAACCTATTTAAAAGTTTTGCAATACAATTCCGTTTCTGCCTTTATAGAGCATCCGTTTTTCAAAAAAACCTTTTGCATTTTTTCATTTGTCATATGGGTACTTCCTATATAATAGGTAGCTCCCATTTGCTTTAACAAACGTAAAGATTGAAGATGAATATGAGCACTAAGTCCTTTTCCACGTTCCTCTGGCAATAATCCGAAATAAAATAATCGTCCTTCCTCCTTCGTACCAGGTTCAATATGAGGAATAGATATTCCAATCGGTTGCTCCTTATCATAAAAGGCAATACATGATTTTTCCCAACCCTGGCCTAATTCTGCTTGTATAGCGTAAAAATGTTCATTGATATTAAGAATGGATGATTTATTATCTGACCCTAGCATACATCGCTCCCAAAGTGATTTAAATTCTTCTTCAGACAATGTCCCTTCATCTATAGAGCGAAAATTATACTGTTTCTCTGGAACTACGATACACGAAAGTTTGCGAAACACTTCTATTTTTGCTGCATAAAGCTGAAAACCAAATTCACGTAATATTTTTGCACTCGGAGTATAACTGTTAAAACTTTTATCTAGTAAAACACTCGCTCTTTTTACCTTCCAACTTGAGCAAACCTCTACAAATCTTTTTATCTTCTCTTTATAATTTTGAAGATCATACAGCGCATCTTCTTCAATTTCTTCAATTGTTACTGCATTTGGTAACCCATTTAATACTTTTTTGGAGGAACCAAATATGTTTTGAACCGTTGTAAGATTACACATTGTGTTCACCTTTCTATGCAAAAGTTAAAACTACCAATCATAGAGTACAAACATCCGAAATTATACTATTCGGGTTACCCCCATTAAATCCCTTTCAGTTCTAGAATAAAATGTTTTCAGTTTAATGAAAATTTAACCGTAAACATACAGATAAAAAATGGGCTCCTAGCATTTACATTTCCGTTTCATTCCGCCTACTTCTATAGCGAATTAATTAAGTGTAGCGTGAGACATACATCTATATAACGCTTCGGTAAATACAGATAACCCTTGTTTTTATGCCTATTCATAAAAAGCACGACACCCTTTCTCATTAACATAAGAGAACAGTAATGCACTTTTAATCTCAAGAATTTGAAATGTCTCCAAAACGAAAAATTTATTATTTTACAGTTATTTATGAGAATTCGACTCATTTTTTTCGTTTTTGGCGCAACCCATTTCTAAAGTTCATGGGCATATGACGAGAACCCAAAATGTATTCATTCATATTCACAGATGATATCTTTTTAGTTTACTTCTTATGCTGAAGCAGCAAGAAATTGTTGTACTTTGCGCATTAATTTGATATTTTATGGAAAGATATACTAGTAAGTATACGATTTGAACATTCTATTTTTTAGAGTGTAACAGGAGGAGAATGAATATGTCTGAAATTGAAGTAGGCGAAATTTTCACCCTTAGCGATGAGAGTAATGAGGAGCAGGAAGTTGAAGTGCTCGGAACGATGAATGTCGAAGGAGCAGAATACATTGCTGTTGGCTTTGTAGAAGACATTGAAACGGAAACAGAGGAAGACATTGATATCTTCTTTTTAAAAGTAGAAGAAGATAGTGAATTCTCATACATTGAGAGTGATGAGGAATTTGAAAAAGTATCTGCTGCGTTTGAGAAAATGATGGAAGAGCATGAATAATATTAGTTGGACACAAGAGGGGGATGCATATCACCCCTCTGTTTTTGCATATAAGGGTGCCGCCCATCTCCATCAAGCTAAGATGTTGAATTACCCCCAAAACGAAATTTTTCTCACCAAATTTATTTGCGTTAATTAAGTTCAACTTTTTTGTTTTTGTAGCATTTAATTTCATTAGGTTGAATACCCATTTTTTTGAGAATTTCCTGATTCATTTTAAGATGGAGGCGGAAATCCATAGCATTTCTCGAAACACTTTGCTAGATCACACTACTTGCATTCTTGCAATCTATATAACCATTATGTGCATTATGCATCAAAGGCTGTATTTTAACAGATTTACTAATCTCTTCACGGTGCTTTCTAATTTTACAAATCAATCCTAGAAAAAACGATCCAAATAACGAACTGCTGTTGGTTTGAAATAGTGTTTGATTAAAATGGAACTACAAACGCTGGATTTATAACATAAGAAAAACTCACATTTTGAAAAAAGATTGATCAAAATATGAGTTCGATTTGTTATTTGATGATTATTGTTTATAAAAATGGTTGATCATTTTTAGGTTCGTTTTGTTGAATGTTAGTGCTCGTTAACTGAATCAAATCGATTAATCTTTCAGATGTAATTTTTCTGAAATAAAAAATTGTTACTTCAATGGAGTATTTTTGGGTTTTATAACAGCATCTTTTTTCGGCATTAAGTCACCGTTTATACCTTTAAAAAAGAGAGGTAATCCTTCTGCTAAGACAGGGTGTATAACTTTAGTTGGATCTTGCCTTTGATGATGAATATGTAAATGAGGTTCTGAAGATGAACCGCTATTCCCAACACGTCCTATTACATCCCCTGGTTTTACATGATCTCCTACTTGAACAGAGATACTATCTTTTTTTAAATGGTTAAGTAAAAGATAAGTACCTGTTTCTTTTATTTTTATGTACACATGATTTCCTTCCATTGAATTAAAATTTTCTGATCCTGGTTTAATGTCAGCTTCATCATCTGAAACAGCAACTACTATTCCAGAAACCGGCGTATGAATTTCTTTATTCCATATTCCGTAATCTTCATTCCTATCACTTTTAATATTATATGGTTCCATTACTAAATCATATGCCCATCTCTCTGATGCCCATGTTGCATGAGGTAAATTATCTTTGACACTATCTCCCCCCCAACCAACTACAGTTTTTTCGGCTAAAGGCCAACTTACCGTTATAGATGGTTGTGCACGCTTAATATTGTTTGGATAAGCACAGAGAATAATATTCATGGTCATTAAAATTGGAAAGATTAATACTATGTTTATCATTACATTAATAAACAACTTTAAACTTTTTTTCTTTTTAACAATTAAAATGATAAACATGACAAAATTAATTAATAATCCTAGTGCTCCTATGATAGGTAAAACTAATTTGAGTATTGCCCATGAATACGCACCAAATATACCACCAATAAAAAAAGAACTGATCCATAATAGTAAAATGAGCCCTATTAACACACAATTTGGATAACCAATCTTTCGCAATAATTTTTTTAAAATAAACTACCCCTCCTTATATCTAAAATCTATTAGGATTAATATTTCAGTAGGCTCTTAACTCAATCTGTTCATCTATTGCCAAATAATAAGAACCATCCCCATTAAATATAACAATTTAAGGATAAAATTTCCATGCAACTTTAGGTGTAGATTCAGTCCGTTATTATTTTCTTATTAAGCAAATCTGTTCCTATAGTTAAAAAAGAAACCTACCCTTCGACAAAAATTATCTAAGGGAAAAAATATCGTAACATTTTTAGAAACGTCGTGACTTTATTCAAAACATCGCGACTTTATTTCAAATCCACAACTGCATCTTATTGAATAGAAAGTTCATTATTTGGTCTCTTTTGATGTACCCGTATAGGAAAAAGCAATTTCATATTGATAGTAAAGATAACTACAGAATAATTATGATGTTATGTAGCATATATATAGTCTAGTTGCCTGAACTATTAATCATAAAAAAATCATATCAGTAACACTCTAATACTTTTCTTTTACCATTTAGGTGTTACTCGTATAAGGCAATATATTTCTGTTTAATTCCTGTTTAAAAGGAGATGGTTGAATGAAGTTAAATCATTTGAATCTATGTGTTGATGATTTATCAGAAGCTAGGCATTTCTTTGAAACATTTTTTGATTTCCAATTTTTAGAGCAAAAAGGAAAAGCTCTTGTAGTCATGAGTGATGAAAATGGATTTATTCTCGTGTTAAGTGATCCAAAAGCATTCAAGGGAAACAAGGCTATTACATATCCTGAAGCTTTTCACATTGGTTTTTTGGTGGAAACTTCAAGTGAAGTTGATCAAGCATATAATCGTTTAGTTGCTGGAGGCATCGAAATAGATAAGGAACCTTATACAATGAGAGGTAGTAGTTACGGGTTTTACTTTACAGTATTTAATGGTTTATTAATTGAAGTTTCTTGCCTTGACTATAAAGATGGTAAGAAAGTTTCAAAAGCCAATGACACATTCCTTACATAACAACTTTCAACCGAACAAGTCATATCTCATATAAATTAGTTACGAAAAAGGTCTCTTTTTTCTATTCAGGGGCCTTTTATATTGAGTAGCGATCAAGAATATAAAATACCTTACGTACATAAAAATGAGGCTTCTACATAAGTTTTAAGCAAACTTTTTTATAAAATGAAATGTTCATCCATACAAAAAGAATCCATTTGTTCAAACCTTATTCCAAACCAATCCATTACATAAGTAAGCGTCAAATATTTTCCACCAGCCATTTGTATATAACCCATGAGATAATCTCTTTACACACTACATGTGGAGGTTTTTTATGGAAAAACACCTATTAGAAAAAGAATGGGAAGTTTAGTTTAGAAAACCTTGCAACAGAACCAAGTTAATAAGCGATTTTGACCCAAAGGCGGCAAAACATATTCCTCCGATAGCTTTGCGGTCTATTCATACATTACCAATTTAAGCCCATTATGATATAATTTTTGTAAAGAGAGGTGAATTTTTTGGAAAGGAAAAATCTGAAGGTATTCACTAAAATCTCGTTCTTTACAGCACTGACTACGATTATTGTTATACCAACCTCCCTATTCATTTCATCTATAACTTCGGACGAGAGTGTGGAATCTATCCTAAGTGTCTTTATATCACTTGCGTTTTTTACTTCCTTATTTGGCATTCCCTTGAGCATCGTTTCAATGTTCAGTAAAGAAAATTTAGCTAAAAGAAGTTTTGCTTTAATTGTAAATTCACTGCCAATCACTCTTTTTGTTTATGCTCTAATTATGGAATTTATAGATGAATTCCTTCGAATTGCACCTTAAATGAGTTCAAATAAAAAGGAAATATAAATAATTTTGAGTAATTAGCTATTAGGAAAAATGATATAGAAAGTCTTTACGTGGAGTGGCGAGAATGATTGACTTGTTTCTCAAAAACGGTTCATCAATCGCAGAGACTTGCCCATTAGCTTTCAGTTGTATTAACTAAATAAATATCGAAATATTCTCACGCCCAGTTTTTAGTAATGGTACCATCCGTTGTGACGTAACTATTAAACAATTTGAACTGGATTAAAAAATCGCACAAAAATTATTGCGGCGTTTACATGTATGAATCAACTTGAAAAGGAGTTTGTTTCATGAATATTACATCTCTTTCGACTTACTGTTTTATTATTACGTTTACTTACATAAAAAATATCCCGATACCTACAAAAGGACCGGAATATTTTTAAATCATATATAAAGATTACGTTTATTCATAATATAGTTAATATACTTAGCTGCACTGCTCTCGATATCTTCATCCTTTAGTTGATATTCCGCTCCATACAACGTAAATGTTGGTATAAATTTCATCCCCGTATATAGACAAGTCGCCTGGAATGGTTTTGTTAGTTCGTTCATTGTAAACCCATCTTTATACTGCGTCTCTAATCCCCCTATAGAAATCGCCAAACCAAACTCTTTATTACGTACTTTATCCCCTGTAGAACCATATGCAAAGCCGTACGTCAGCACATCATCAAACCACTTCTTTAATAATGGTGGTGAACTATACCAATAGAACGGAAATTGAAATATGTAACGATCGTGTTCTAATAATAACCTCTGTTCATAATCAACATCGAATTCCCAATTAGGAGCTGTTTTATATAATTCATGCACTGTTATCTCATTAGAATACTTTTCCAATTCTTCTTTCCATCTTTTATTAATCCGTGACTCTTCAATATTAGGATGTGCTACAATTACAAGTGTTTTCATCGATTATTTTCCCCCTTATAAAAAAATGAAATCCTTAAGTATTAGTATGTGTTAGTTACATATAATTGAAAAGTACGTACTTTCAGGTGCTATAGGAACCTCAAAGTACCTATGGAGGTGTAATATATAGATGAATCAGAATCATAACTTTCCTATCGCTACCACCCTTGAAGTCATCGGAGGAAAATGGAAGAGTAGTATTTTATGCATTCTCATGAGCGGAAAGAAACGGACACACGAACTGAAACGTGCAATCCCAGATATTACACAAAAAGTTCTGACGCAACAATTGCGACAACTTGAAGCTGATGGAATCATCCATCGTACTGTATATAAAGAAGTTCCACCAAGAGTTGAATATACAATAAGTGAATATGGAAAATCTTTAATTCAAATTATGAATGAAATGTGTGAATGGGGAAAAGATCATCAAGTCAAAAAATCAACAAAACAAAAGAACCCTTAAATGGGTTCTTTATATATCACTCTTGAAATTTCTTTTCAGTCATCTCTATTAATTCCTTTGTAAATTTATCATCCCAGGAAGAATCAATAAGTACCAACCCTTTAGAGATATTTAATATTAAGCCATTTGAAGGGACTGCGTCCCCATTAAAGTAACCAAGTTCTGTATGAACCCATACTTTTGAGTTTATCTGAGAGATTGAAATAGTCCTCTCCTGATTTTTAATTACGCTTTGTTCTTCTTTTACTACCGCATGCACTGGCTTTACAAAACTAGCAAACTGTCATCCCCCTAGTAAGGCTATGCACACCCCTACTTTTAACGCTTGTTCTTTTCTCATAATCATTACTTCCCCTCGTTTTGTCTGCACATTTTTATTTACTAGGAAGCTTTGATAGACGCTCCTTATAATTTTTAGATAATAAAATATTTAGCACACCTATCATATTATTTGTTTCTTGTCGTGCTTTTTCATATGCTTCTGAAAAGGCCACTTTATTTTCCTTTGTTTTTTCAATGTTTGCCACTTCACGCCAACTTTTCTTCATCATTTCATATTTTGCATATAACCCGGAATCTGTTTCAGATTGTGCTACTGGGGCCATATAATCAGATTCTCCACCTTTCCGAAGATATGCAAGTGCCCCTGTAATCTCATCATTTGAAAAATCACCTTGTCTTGCGGGTGCTTCTAATACACGAAGTGACCGAACAGATACGTATACAGCCTTTACAAGTGCTCTTTCTAAATTCGATATTTCATCCCATGGTTTATACTGAAAAGAAGGATCCTGTCCTCTAGTCATAAATGTAAACCCTTCTTTAATCAAATCAGTTGGCGCATTTTCCAGCGGCTCCCCTGTATGAACATTTACAATTAAATCCCCATAATTAGATATATCAGTTCTTCGACCATCTTCACTCGTAACACGGCGAATCGGATGATCTGTGTAAAGTATGTATCCACGTTTATCAATATGTTGCTTTAATTCCTCTACTGTTGTTGCAATTCCAATTTGTCCCTCTTCTTTCTTTTGTACTTCTTCTTTTTTCTCTGCAGAATTTTTTCCTTCTTGATTCAATGCCGTATTTTCTTTTTTCTCCTCTGCTGGCTTTACTGCTTCTTTTTCAGCACAAGCAGACAATGTTAATAATGCAACCATTGTTATTAGATTTAGTAACCGTCTAAATTTCATGTCATTTCCCCTCCATATTCATTATACATACAAAAATTAACAAAAACTAACATAATCTTCTTATCATTCATACTTTTCTAATTGTACAATTACATACTCTATTCCCTCTTGAAATGCGCTATTTGTCCAATAGAACATCTACGATTATTTTAATATCTGCGATGTAGCATAAAAAAAGAACTTGGTGTATCCCAAGTTCTTTCTCCTCTTTATTCATTAAAGATAACTTTTTAAACTTCTCTACAGTCTCAAAATAATAATCTGATTCCTTTTCCCTTTGCTTATTAATTCCCGGAATTTGATGGGACCAACCAGCTGCAAATGTAACGTTACAGCTTTTTGCTATTTCTAGTGCAGATTTTAAATCCTCTAATACAATAACTTCATCTTCACGTAAATTCCTACCTATTGCATTCCTTTCACTATTATTTCATGTTAGTGTCATATCATCCAACTTTATATCTTTACCACTCTCTATCTCGATTGATTTTCATCTTTTCCTGAAATGCTTCCTCTAAATCAATTTCTAATTTATTCGCTAAATCGCACACATTCCAAATTACATCAAACATCTCTAAGCCTATTTCTCTATTCGTATTCTGATCCTCATTTCGCTTTACGATTGCTTCTGCTAGTTCCCCTAATTCCGCCATTAAGTACATTGTACGCATTTCAATCGTTGTATTCTGAAATCCTTTTTCTTCACTGAAGTTTGCTACATACTGCTGAAATTCAGAAAGCTTCATTTTATATCCCTCTTCCCTTTTTATGAATTTCTTCTACCAATCTTCTATCTTCTTTATATTTGCAGCGATTTGGCTGCCCTTCTGCACGATGTATTCTTAAGCTATTTAACTCATATACAACTGAATATAACGTCCCAAAATTATATTTTTTTAGATTTAAACAGACATGTTCTTTACTATTCGATAAGATACCCTGTACACTTTCTCGATTTAACTGCGCATTTTTTCTTAACTGTTCCTCCATATAGATATATCTATTTTGGGATTTACTCCAATCATTATTAACATTTTGTTGTAAACCTATCATTTCTTTACTTACAAAATGATTTGTACAAATGATAAAATTTTCATCCTCTCTTGGTCTCCGTACAAACATGTTATGTGGCGCTTTTTCTACTACTGCCATATTTCCTGACCCGTCTGCTAATAAGTAATTATTACAAATTGAAGACGGGAATTCACTTATAATATGTATCGCCTCTTCTACCGTACTTGCATTTTCTAATATTTTGCGAACTGCCACATAAAAATTTAATCCCACTTCTTTATATTCACTTTGTACAAGCGTAATCGCCACTGCTAATCCTTGTTCATTCATCCCATCTACTTTCCCTAAAAACACATCAGAATGTCCAACATACGAATATTTCTCGTTAGGACAAACGAGTGAACTCTCCGTATATTTTTTCATATCTAAAATCAAATCATAGTTTCTTCCCATAATCACTTCTGAACCGTTATAACATGCAAATATACTACATTGCGCTTCTGGTTCGAATACGCCTATACTCAATATAAAAGAACTGACCTCTTCATACGTTACATAACAACCTTCAGCAAACCCTTTCATTTCTTCTATAAGTTCTGGGTAAAAGTCTTTTAATAAACCATGACTTTGTCTCCCAAATATTAATTTTTCTTCTGAAACTTTTGGGAATCGAAAACCATTTTTATATAAAATGCTTCCATAATGTTTTCCCATCTCATAATGTGTTCCCCGTAGCCTTGGGTGATACATATAACCCTCTCCTTTTCTCTTCCTAAGGATAAGGTATATCCTCCTGTAACAGGAGGGTCAATTAAGAATAGACCGGAACACACACTTTCGTTATAAAATGTAACGGATTATGTTTGGATGCCGGCCGAATGTTTTTATAATCGATTTGTTCAGTAAACACTCCCTGTTCATACACTTCAAAAGGTGAATCCCTTACTACATATCCCTTTTCCTCAATGAAATCCATTATTTTTTCATATGCAATTTCTAATTCCGAATACGGTCCTTTTACAATCGCGCAAATATGTTTTCCCCCCTCTAAACAACGAACATTTGAAAGTGCACGATCGTACTCTTTTATAGGTACACAAACTTCTAAATCTATCGGTGCATTCCCTTTATCAAATTGATGAAAAACTGTCATCATTTTCCCATCTGCTTCTAGCCCATATGCGTATAACCTTTCAAACAATTTTTTTACAGTAAAATCGATTTCTCGCATACATACTTTTTCACGAACGCCATAAATCCATTGTCTTTCCCGTATTTCTTCAAAGCATTCTGTTACATTTGAAACAGTTACAAACGGCTCATTTCTTTTCAAATCATTAATAGATTGATGAATCCCCTCCAAAGTTTGCTGTATTTTTATCATTTTCCGCTCTAACTGTAGAGCCTTTTCTTGCAAATGATTCACTAATCCGGTGTCATCATGACTTTCTATGACTTCCTGTATTTCTTGTAATGAAAAACCGAAACTCTTTAGCTTTTTTATATATTGTAACGTTTTTATTTGCCCATAATCATAATACCGATATCCTGTTACAGAATCAGTATGCAAAGGTTTTACAAGATGAATTGCATCATAGTGATGTAACGTTTTTATAGATACACCACATATTGTTGAAAACTGTCCAACTGTATACATGTACGATCCCAGCCTTTATTTTCAAATTATTTCCTATCAAACTATATTTTACTATATAACGTATTTATTTTTTCACTCAACTTATTTTAATCTATATGTGTACCTTATTGAACTAATGGTCAGAATAGTTGAACACCGCCCTTAATTGCTATAATATTCAAACTATAATAAACCATAACAGTATTTAAACTTTAGGGGGAGATTTATATGTCTTTAAAAGCAGGAGATATCATTACGTTTGAACGAACTTTTTCAGTAAGGGACGTTGAATTATTCACAGAGGTTTCAGGTGATGAAGGGATTCACCATATAACACTAGATGAACAGGGAAGACTTGTAATTCAAGGATTACTAACGGCAACTCTACCAACGAAAATAGGTGGAGATAATAACGTACTGGCTCGTACTATGAATTTTGAGTTTTTAAGACCTGTATTTACAGGGGATACGATAATTTGTGAAGTTAAAATTGAAAAGTACGAAAGGCAAGAAAATAATAGAACAGCTATTATTACATCCTTTTCATGTGAAAATCAAAATGAAAAAGTAGTATTAAAAGGCAACTTTTCAGGTGTAATACTTTAAATACTAATTGTTCCGTCACTCCACCATTCAATGAATTGCTTTAAAGAAGGAACAACCTAAGTACGACTATCATCTTCGTGATTCCAGACATAACTTATAATCATTAAGTAAAGAACCCCCCTGATTTCAATTAAAAAGCAGGAGGTTTTGGTATTTTAATAGCCTTAGCGAAATGAATAAACTATTTTTGCTTATTCAAGAAAAACAATGATTAATTGAAAAAGAAATACGGATTAACGAATTTTAGCCTTGCGGAAACCATCAAATGCACTGATTACTGCAGATATTGTAAAGATGAAAATACCACCGCCAACTATCCATGTTTTAAATTGATTAGTAGTAATAGTAAATACATCCGCCATATACGTAATGAAATCTTTGTTTAATAAATTAGGATTTAATAATATTACAATGAATACAACGGTTCCAATTAGCTGAAGGACCGCATTGCATATTGCCATTCTTTGCGTCCATTGTCCCTTTATTAATTTATAAAGGGACAATGCTATTTCTAAACCTATCATTATAACAACGATTGGCCAATATCGAAGCAAAACATCCTGACTGAAAGTTGGCGCTACAAATTCAAGTCCGTTTCTACCTCCTTCATATACACCTACAAGATGATTCGCATAAAAATAAAGAGTTGACCAAATTGCAGTCCACAATAAACTTCCAAATACCTCGCCCTTTGAAATCGTTTTTTTCTTAGGGACATTAGGGATATTTTTCAAATCATCAGGAGTCCATTTTTTAAGGCTTGCTGTTAATGGCTGCTCATCTCTTCCATTATCTGTTCTTTCTAAAATAGCAAACACAACTGTTAACCAAAAGAATACTTGGATCCCAACTTCAATGATGGTCCATGCTCCTTTGCCCATAAGACTCAAAACAATATTTATAACCGCTTGTTCTCCACTATATCCAATAAAATATACGGCAATCATCGAAATTAACGAAACGACAGCGGCAATCGGTAAAATCATTTTTAATAGCGCCACATATACATCAAAATAACGTGGACCAATTAAGTGCATTGGCCGATCTCGATAACCACTAGCCAATGTGACTGGACTCCCTAATTTTTCAAGAACCGCCTTTACATCTTCTTCACTGTAATCATCAGGAAGCATATCCTCTATGGTTGATCGTAACTCAAGTGTAATATCTTCACGATTTTTTTCAGGTAGCCTTCTTGTAACTTCCTGAATATAAATCTCAATTAGATTCATCATCTTCTTCCCCTTCTAATAAGTTATAGAGCTTTTTTGAATTCTCCATCCATTCCCTTCTTAACTGTAAAAAGATATCTAGCCCATATTCACTTAGAACATAATATTTACGAGGTCTACTTTCAGATGTATCCCAACTACTTGTCACCAAATTCTGTTTCTCTAATCGGCGAAGCAATGGATATAAAGTACTTTGATCAATCGTAATACCTGATTCCTCCAATAACTGAACAAGTGAATATCCATACTGTGGTGTTCGTAATTGACTTAAAACGGCTAATGTCAATGTTCCTCTCCTAAGCTCTGTCGTTAACGAATTCAATAAATTACTCATTCACCCACCTCATTTTTATTACTATATGTCATACAGTATTTAATTTATGCTATGCAACATACACCATTGTTGTGAGAGAAATATTTTAAATTTAGAAATAAAAAGAAACCAGAAATTAGNNCTAATTTCTGGTTTCTTTTTTAGTTTTACTTTAGATGTGCAGAAAGTCATGATTTTATAGGCACGCAGATTTCGCAATAATGATCGCGAACCATCTCTCCAATGTATCTTTCGAAAATTGGCCGAGCGTCAATCTGATAACCATAGTTTGACAACGCAGAAAAAATTTCGCTCCACGCTTTTTGAATATCTTCAGCTGTGTGTTTGACTTTGAAAATCGCATATTTCCCACCAAAAAGTTTGCTTTCACCGACGAGATCATCAATTTGATAATCGTCTGAAATAACGATACCGGCATCGTATCGGCAGTTTTCAGGCAGTGTTGTTTCAGGGGTGTCATGTGAAATCCCAAGAATTATTGATGTGCTAGAGAAAAGATTTTTTTCCGCAGCCCATTGCTTTAATTTTTGCATCGCTTGAACATTAGCAGGACCATATGGACCAACTTGTCGTACATATGCGATGCGATATTGTGGAAGAGTTTCGACCTTAATATTCATATTTTTTATTTCCTTTCTGCATCAATATTTACTACATTTCAAATGCTATCACAATATAAAAATAGAATCATTTGATTTTTTAAAATTTTGAAACACCAAAATCACCAATGAAATTCTACTCCTAATCTAGTTAAATACGATACACCCCTCCCCCTCTATATTCCCCTTTATTTTACATCCAGTTTATAATATAGTGATTATAATAGTATGGAGGAAGAATAATCATATGATACTCAAAACACTACATATATATGAAAAAATGAATCAATATTCGGTATCCGGACTAAGCTTAGCTATTATTCGTAACGGAAAATTAGAACACACTGAAGGTTTTGGCTCACTTGAGTTGGGTACAGCTAGGAAGGTTAACGTAAATTCTATTTTTAGCGCTTGTTCTATAAGTAAATTCCTCACAGCGATGCTCGTATTGAAATTAGCAAATCAAGGGATACTGAACTTAGATGAAGATGTGAATAATAAACTTGTATCTTGGAAAGTTCCTGAGAATAAGTTTACTAGTAGCAAAAAAGTTACCTTACGAAATCTATTAAGTCATCAATCAGGAATCATTGATCCACCTGAAAGCTTTGATATATATCATTCTACAAAAGGAAAACCTACCATTCTTCAAATTCTTCAAGGTCAAACATTTTATTGCCCAGTCCCAATTGAAGTGCAATATGAACCGGACAGTACCTTTCACTATTCAGATGCAGGATTTTGTATAATAGAACAACTCATAGAAGACGTTACTGGGGAACCTTTTAATCTTTTATTACAAAAATTCATATTTGATCCTTTACATATGAATAACAGTACACTCCTGCACCCAATGCAAGATACGACAAATAATCCTTTCGCTTGTGGTCACGATAAAAACGGACATGTGGTAGATGGAAAATATCCATCCTATCCATATTCAGCTGCTGCAGGAGTTTGGTCAACTCCGACAGATTTATCCACTTTAGTAATAGAAGTCATCCAGTCTTTACAAAGCAAAAGCAAACTCGGTCTTTCCTCCAAAATCGTCAAAGATATGATTTCTCCACAAGGTTGTTCAAAGTGGACTGGATTGGGTATATTTCTTGACACTCCAAACCAAGAAATAGAAATTTCTTCACTTGGTTGGGGCGTTGGGTTTCAATGTTTAATGCTTGCATATCCTTATAGAGGTACTGGCGCTGTCATTATGACAAACTCGGATTTAGGTGTTCATCAAAACGAGGGGATTATTGGAGAGATTGTTAACTTATTAAAACTATAAGAAGCTTTAGTAACAGGCCTATAATAAAAAAGCTAGCAAAAAGCTAGCTTTTTTCGTTCTGACAAGCATAGAAAGATCCAATACTACACAGAATGTAGAGCACTTAAAGCCGATTCTTCATCTGCTAAAAAGAATACTGCCTTCCCTTTATTACATTCATATATAAAATCCGCAAGACTTTTACTATTATATACACTGAAATCCCCGACAATAGCTAATTTTACGCCGTAGTTCATATACTTTTGTAAAATTTCACCCGCTAGACGAGTTCTTAAGTTGAAAAATTCCTCTGTAATATTCATTTTTTTCATCAATATTTTTTGGCAATCATGCTCATAATTGATGGATGCCATTAAGTCTAATGCTCCTTGTACATCACCTATTACGATATCAGTACTTTCTATAATGGCAACTTTAGAATTATCTTTTTCATGAATACTTATTTTCATCTGTATCCCTACCTAACAATAGATTTTTCATTACATTATGATTCCTCTTTTTTCTTTATATAATATTTTTAGCTACAATCTTGAGATGCTCAGGGGCGATGATTTCCTTTATATTTTCTTGAAGATCCTCGTGTAGCATGTCTTCAAGATACTCCAATGATACTTCAAGAGGTGTACACTCTAGTGTTTCAATGTTTAATAGGGAATAATGTTCTTTTTTCTTTATTACCATGTACCGATTCTCTTCCGTTAAAAGTAAAGAACCTAATCGAATTCCGAATAAACGTTGATCATCAAATTTCATACTATATACCTCTCTCCATTGATAAACATACTTTAATATTATTTATACACAAATCAATATCCATATTATAACTTTAACAGAATATATATCTAAATAACATAAAAATTGGTATTATCGTCTTTATACATGCAACCGACACTACACTTTTTATATGCAAGATTCTTAATACTCCATATATTACGGTGTAAAAAAACTTTCTCAACATATAAAAATCATTTTTTAGTTTTCTAAATTATCAGAATATATTATAATGAATTTAATAAAAGTTTGACCTCTCCTAATTATGTACATATTGCTGATCGGTAGGAATTGCTACCGATCTATTTTTTTATTAACATTAAATCTTCTTTTCGAATAATTGAAAATAAAAACTCTGCATCTCGGCCCACACCACAAAGAAGCGCGGACCCTCTTTGATGTTGCCAAGGCAATCCAATATAATATAACCCTTGCATCCCGCTAACGCCTCTTGTATGAACGGGTAATCCTGCTTGATTCACTGCACCTTCTACGTCAATCCAATGATAATTTGGTATAAATCCTGTAGACCATACTACATTCTGAACCTGGCATGTGTTATCATCTGAAAACACTACTTTGTTCCGCAATGCATTTACGACCTTAGACTTCACTGGTATTGTTCCATTACGAATAAGCTCTCTACATTCATAACCAAATATAGGATCTTTCTGCTTCTGAAACCACCTTCCCCGCCTTGTATGGGTTCCTGCATATAATAATCCTATTTTCTCAAGCCAGGAAAAAATACTCCTTCCCATTATTTTTAGTGGTAAAAAAGAAAGCGGATGACTTATCGCAATCGTAACATCACGAGATTTCGCAAGTTCTACTGCAATTTGTGCACCTGAGTTTCCTCCCCCAACTACAAGAACTGCTCCTTCTGGAATTTGCTTTGGTGATTGATATTGTGAAGAATGAATTTGAAAGATATCATTTGAAAGATTTTGAGAAATGGAAGGAATGAAAGGTTGATCAAAAGCGCCTGATGCGATAATAACACGTTTGGATCGTAGTACTTCTTTAGGCGTATAAACCTCAAATTCATCCTCTCTCTTTCTTACTTTAAAAACATTTGTTTGTAGCCTCACTGGTAAAGAAAAACGCTGTGCATACGCTTCTAAATAATTGGAGATTTCATCTTTAGTAGGAAATTCATTTTGATTTCCCTCTAGCTTCATACCCGGCAGTGTACAATAAGCTCTTGGTGTAAACAATTGTAAAGAATCGTATCGCTTTCTCCATGAATCACCAATTCTTTTTTCTCCATCTAATAATACAAAATTATAGTTTCCTTGCCGCAAGTAATACCCCATAACCAAACCTGCTTGACCAGCTCCTACTATAATTACATCTAACACTTTTTATCCCCTCGTTTCATGTCACAAAACATATGAATATTTGTTCATATGTTCATATGTTTGATTTCATCATATACATTTTCTTTTTACTAATCAAGGAAAATGATTCTTTTTCTGCTCAACCTGTAAATCTAAAAAAAACACAATATTGGTGATAAGAAATTTTTCACTACCAATATTGTGCTTTAAAATTTGATAAAAGTAACACTTTAAGTAACTCATTTTTTACTCTCTTTTTGAAATACCACTAGACATATGTTTTTACATTCTCTTTATTTATAAACATCTGCCGCAAGCTCTTGTAATCATTTGAAAAATTAAATTGGAAACCGTGTCTGAAAGGACATAGCTGAACCGTTCTCCCCAGCCTACTTGTTTCTTCATCCTGACAATCCGCTTTTTCGATAAAGTAAAAATTCCATCAGTGAGGAATTTTCTTCATCCCTCACTGATGGAAAGCTCTCACCAATCGAGCACATGCCCGTGAATCGCAGAATAATATTAAGCAAACACTCGCTTGATCTCTTTTGCAATTTCATTCATTAAATCTTCTGCTTGCGGATATAAACCACTTTTATCCATAAAAGCATGATCTGTACCATTGTACTGAATCAGCTTCGTAGGAACCCCGCTACGTACTAGTTTTGCCGCGTAAGCTTCACACTCTACTTTTAAATAATCAAATTCGGCAGTTACAATTAGCGTCTCCGGCATTCCGCTTAATTGATCCGACAACAGTGGAGAAACATGGGGATCTGTGATTTCCGCATTATTTTGCAAATAGATTTGGAAGATCCCCCTACTACTTTCACCCAATGCTGTAACCAGTGGCGTGATTATCTCTACATGGTTACGAATCTCATACTGATCAATGCTCCAGTTGAAATCCTCGGTTTGGACGCCGGCCATATTTACTGACGGATAAATAAGCGCCTGAAATTTAATCATTTCCGTCCCATTCTCACGATCCATTAACGCACAGACTGTAGACAAATTCCCCCCCGCACTGTCTCCAGATATGGCAATTTGCTGTGGATTCACACGAATTTCTTCAGCGTGCTCATACACCCATGTTACGGATTCGAAACAATCTGTTAGACCTGCTGGATATGGATGCTCAGGGGCTAAGCGATAATCAACGGAAATAACAACGGCACCTGCCTTTTCTGCCAATGCTTTACACGGATTTTCCACGACGTCAACACTTCCGGCTATGAATCCTCCGCCGTGAATGAAGACAACAGCAGGCAGAATCCCTTCATTAGAAGGCGTATAGATCCGCAGAGGAATCGGCCCATTTGTGCCATCAATTGTTTTATAAGTGGTTTCGACTTTACTTTTCGTAACATCGTCATTGTTCCAACCAAACATAGCTCGCATTCCTTTAACAAAGCCCATAGTATCTGAAGGGTCAAATGGCTGGTTTTCCATCGCAGCCATTTTTTCTGCCGTTTGTAAAGTCACACCGAGGACTCGAGGGTCTAATTCACCAATCGCATCAGAATCAGGAATCGGTTTAGCAATAAAATCGAATCCTCTTTTTTTGACAACTGGTATCTCCTCGCTCAGTTTAGAAACTAGATTAACGTAAGAAGTTGTATTACTCATCATTACCGTCTCCTTTTTTGATAATTTTAATTTCGGAAAACTTTATTACCGAGTTCTTCAGTATGTTGCTGTACGAGAATCCTCATTCTCACCGCTTAACGATTCACTTTCTCATTGTTTAATAGCTCAATCATTTCACTCAACATTTCCTCTGTAAAAGCACCTGCGCTAAAGTTCACGAGTGCCCTTAATGGCATATAGCCCAGCATAGCATCCATTAATTCGGAAGTATCGCTATCTCCTTCAGACATGCTAGCAAGCGGACTACCTTCTAGCGCCTTTGCCATAAGCTCTTTTGCAATTGGTGCTAAACTTTGGTCTGTAAACAAGTCCCCAAGTAACGTATTACGATGTACTGGTTTTCGAATGAAAGTCGTTGATTGAACATAAATGCTTTCATGCAAGACGATCTCTTTTGAAGACTTTCCTACCAAAATTTCAAACTCACCTGTTTCAACATACCAGTCCTTCAATTCAACGTTATAATAAGCAAATGCTCTTTTAGCTAACGTAAAGGTAACCGTTTTTTCTTCGCCTGGCTGTAATTCCACTTTTTCAAATCCTTTTAGCTCTTTCTCAGGACGGATCACACTGCTTTCCACATCTTTTATATAAAGCTGAACAATTTCTTTACCTACTGCATTGCCAGTATTTTTCACATTTACACTGACAGAAACAGTCTCCGTATCTTTTATTTCTTTCTTATTAATTGAAAGATTACCATACTCAAATTTTGTATAGCTTAACCCAAAACCAAATGGGAACAATGGCTCAATATTTTTCGTATCGTAATAACGGTATCCGACGAACACACCTTCTTTATATTCCACTATGTCACCTTCACCAGGGAAGTTTAAGTAAGAAGGATTATCGCTTAAAACTTTCGGGAATGTTTCCGCTAATTTTCCGCTTGGATTCGCATCACCAAATAATAAATCAGCAATCGCTCCTCCTAATGCCTGTCCACCCAAATAGCCTTCAAGTATTCCTTTCACTTTACCTATCCATGGCATTTCAATTGGAGCACCGTTACTTAAAACTACAACGATATTACTTTGAACTTCTGCAACGGCTTCAATTAATTGCACGTGATTTTCTGGCATATGTAAATGCTTTCGGTCATACCCTTCTGATTCATAGCGATCTGGAAGTCCAACGAAAAGAACCACTGTATCTGCTCCAGCTGCTACTTCTTTTGCCACATTAATCATGTTTTCATCCAAAGCATCATCGGCAAGATCATAGCCCTCGGCAAATAATACGTTCGTATTTTTACCAGATACAGTTTCAATTTCTTCGAGAATGCTTTCCAGTTTTGTTGGATTAATATGAGAGCTTCCGCCGCCTTGATAGCGAGGTGCCTTTGCAAATCCTCCAATTACAGCTACCGTTCCTGCCTTTTTCAATGGAAGAATGTCATCTTCATTTTTTAACAAAACCATACTTTCGCGTGCAACTTTTCTTGCAAGCTGATGGTGCGCATCCTTACTATACACAGCGTGTTCCCGCTTGTTATCAGCTGCTTTAAAAATAATGTTAAGAAGACGTTCTACTGCTTGATCAAGCTTTTCTACAGATAGCTGACCACCATTAACTGCATCAATAATCTTCTTCTCACCAATTCCAAAGCTTGCAGGCATTTCTAGTTCCAAACCGTTCGCTAAACCTGCAACACGCTCATTTACTGCACCCCAATCAGAAACGACAAAACCTTCAAATCCCCATTCATTCTTCAAAATATCATTTAACAAATAGTTATTTTCCGAAGCATATTCACCATTCACCTTGTTGTAAGCACTCATTACTGTCCATGGCTGTGCTTCCTTAACAGCACCTTCAAAACTAGCAAGATAAATTTCACGCAGTGTTCTCTCATCAACAATAGCATCCGTCGACATTCTACGATGTTCCTGATTATTAGCCGCGAAATGTTTTAATGATGTTCCAACCCCTTGACTTTGTACGCCGTTAATATGATTTGCAGCCATTTGAGATGATAAATAAGGGTCCTCTGAAAAATATTCAAAATTTCTTCCGCACAGCGGCGAACGCTTAATGTTTGCCCCAGGCCCAAGAAGAACACCGACATGTTCAGCCTGACATTCCTCTCCTAATGCAACTCCTACTTGTTTTATTAATTCTTTATTCCATGTACTCGCTAATCCTACTGCTGATGGGAAACAAGTAGCTGGGACACTATTATAAATCCCTAAGTGATCTGCTCCCTCTGCCTGTTTCCTAAGTCCATGCGGTCCATCAGTTACCATAATTGAAGGAATTCCCAATCGCTCAATCCCTTTTGTATTCCAAAAATCTAATCCAGAACATAGACTTGCCTTTTCTTCTAGTGTCATTTGTGAAATAATTTGCTTAATATCCCTTTTCATAATAGTCCTCCTAATCAAAAGATTATTGGGTAAGCGCTTTCTTAAACCTATTATAGTTTTTATTTTTCGGATATTATGGTATTGTTTTTAGAAAAATTGTAAAATTTTTAGCTGATGTTATACTGAGTTTTAATGAATGGAGGTTAAAATAATGAATTTCTCCAAACTAGAGGATTTATATTATATTTGTAAGCTGGTCTTTGACATGTATAAAATACCTATCTTTTTTCTTGATAAAAAGGGAGATGTAGCATTTGAACTCTCTCGCAACTTTCAGCATAACCCATTGTATACTTCAAAAGAGGAGATATTTCGTCAACTATTTAAGGAGGAAAACTTCTATCGTTTTCCAGTACTAAGGGAGACCTCCTGCCTTGAAAACTATTTCTCAATTAACCTGCGTTCAAATGACCAACTTAGCGGGAACATCATTGTCGGTCCTGTCCTTTATTCGAGGCTATCAGAAGTATCAATTAAAGGAATCATCAATGACCTTCATCTAAAAATAAACAAAGATGAAATGGTTCGATATTATCATTCTCTCCCTGTTTTAAGCAATTTGAATTTTTTAAATTTGAGCATGGTCCTTTATTACATGCTGTATCAATAAAAATTAGATATGGTTGATATCCTGCAAAAAAATATGCTGTTAGAAAAGGAAAAATTTGAAGTGGAACAGCCCGATATATGTATATCGGAACACCGTCAAAATTTACTGACTCATGTCGATCCACTGGCTGAGAAGAAAATCTTTGCATGTATTAAAGAAGGGAAAAAGGAGGATTTAATTCAAAGCCTAAGGGGATTATCTGAAGAAGGGAATCTGGGGGTGTTATCGAAAACGAGTCACCTGCGTAGCCAAAAAAATTCCGCCATCGCAGCCATCACACTTGCGACTAGAGCTGCCGTAGATGGTGGACTATTCCCTGAAATCGCATACACCCTTAGTGACTTACTCATCCAAAACCTAGAAGAAATAAAAGAAAGTAAAGCTATTATTCCATTTTTGGAGAATGCTTTACTTGAGTTTTCGGAACGAGTAAAAAATGGGAAGTTGCAAAAGTATTCAAAACCCATCAACGCATGTCAAAATTATATATTCACTCATCTTTACGAAGATATTACACTTTCTCATTTAGCGAAAATAGCCGCACTAAATTCTAGTTATTTGTCTTTCCTTTTCAAAAAAGAAGTAGGAATTTCAGTAAGCGAATATATCCAGCGTGCTAAGATAGATGAGGCAAAAAGTTTAATGACCTATACGAGACATTCTTTATCCGAAATTTCCACACTATTAAACTTTCATGATCAAAGTCATTTTACGAAAGTATTTAAAAAACATACTGGTGTTTCACCTAAACAATTTAAAAATGGGTGTGTTGAATTCCCCCCACCTACCTCTACACGAGCTTGAGCTGGGGGATTCTTCTGTTTCTGCTAGGACAAAAATAGTTCCTCTCGTTCAACAAAAAGGATACAACGATATAGAAGCTCTGTAGTGTTCCCTTGTAAGACAGACGACCTATTCTATTTTCCAGGGAAAACAAGTAGAGCTAAAGGGATATAGCGGCACGACTTTATTCTAACTCCACAAAAGTAAATAGCAAAAAGAATAATCGTATATCAAACCCCGCTTGTCAACGCGACTGATTTGGGGATACAAGAAATAAACTGATTAATAAATTCATCGATTTCTGCCTTTGTAATAATATAAGGAGGGAGTAAACGAATCGTATTTCCATTTGTAACGTCCACAAGCATACCTTTATTCAATAATTCTAACTGTAGTTTTTTTACATTTTCATTCGTATCCTGAATACTAATTCCAAACATCATTCCAGAGTGACGCACTTCTTCAATAAAAGAAGAGTTTTCCTTCTGGATTTTTTGGAGTTTTTCATTTAAATATAAGGACGTTTCATAAGACTTTTGCATTAAACCATCATCAATTAATGTTTTTAATACAGCCAACCCTAAAGCCGTACCAATTGGTGAATGTGCGAATGTTGTTCCATGATCACCTGGTGAGAATATATCATAAAGTCGTGGACCTACTATTATCCCTCCTAATGGTGTACCGCCTCCCGCTCCTTTACCAAATTGAATAATATCAGGTGTAATATCAAAATGTTGATAAGCAAACAATTTCCCAGTTCTCCCTATTCCACTTTGCACCTCGTCAACAATAAATAACATATTATATTGTCTACAAAGCTCTTCAACACCTTTTAAATATCCCCCCGACAAAGGGTATATCCCACCACTTCCTAATACTGGTTCTACCATAATAGCAATCGGATTTTCTTTGAGTATGGTTCTTTCAAGTTCCTCTAAATTCTCTCGTTCCACTTCATATATAGGAATAGACGTACGAGGAAAATTCTGATATATACTTTCTTGTCTTGTAAAGTGCAGAGCGCCTAATGTACGTCCATGAAAACTTTCTTTGAGTACAATCACTCCATCACGTTTTTGATTCGTTATATGTCTGTACTTGTGGATTAGTTTTAAGGTTGCCTCAGTAGCCTCTGAACCCGAGTTTGTATAAAAAACTTTCCCATCCTTTAAAGAATAATCGACTAATTTTTTTGCATATTCAATAGCCACTGGGTTTAAGAAATGAAAGGGAAGATGTAAGCATTTTGTAACTTGTTCAAAGGTGGCATTTATAATATTAGGATGATTGTAGCCTAATATATTCACTCCCACACCAGAAAATAAATCAAGGTATTCTTTACCATTCACATCATAAAGCTTACAACCTTCTCCCTTTTCTATAGCAACCGGCGTACGGGGATACGTAGACATTACATATTCTTTATCTAATTGAGACCAATTGGTCATGAATGATTCCTCCTAGGTGTAAACACATTAACTTTACATTATTTCACATGTTCTCACACGAATTTTTGGTACAACTTGTGAATTGACTGTACCATCATCCTATTTACAAAAAATTCTATTAGAATCCTTCGCTCCTTCTAACCTGTAAGGAGGTTTCGATAATTATATCCAATAGCTTGTTATAGGATATTCCCGCCGCATGAGCGCTTTTAGGCAGTAAGCTATTTTTGGTCATCCCTGGCAATGTATTCACTTCCATAACGTACGGGATTCCATCTTTTATCATCATATCCACTCTAGCATAAACACTGCATTTTAATGCTCTATAGCAGGTCATTGCAGCTACAGCGACACGTTCATATGTTGCAAGTGGAAGCTCTACAACCTCTTCAATCGTAGCGATATCATCGTATTTCGCATGATAATCAAAAAATTCAGCCGTATGTTGAATCGAAATGATTGGTAAAAGTTTTCCGTCCAAAATAGAACATGTAATTTCTTCGCCCTTTATATATTTTTCAATCACTATTTCAGAATCCCATTTGAATACATCCTCAAGAGAGGAAAGTAAAGAATCCTTATCGTAGACAATCTTTACCCCTACACTGGAACCACCTGAGTTTGGTTTGACCACTAACGGATATCCCATTCTATCTATTTCATCAAGCTGCAGATCTTCCATATTTGAAAGATGAATCCAATCTGGTGTTTGAATGCCCTCATAACGAATCATTTTTTTTGATATATTTTTATCCATACAAATACTACTTGATAGCATGCCGCTTCCTGTATAGGGAACGCCAAGGGTTTCCAATGTACCTTGAATCGTACCGTCCTCCCCATATTCTCCATGAAGTGCTAACAATGCAATATCAAGATTTCTTCCCTTTTCAACAAGCTCTTTTTTATCATTTAGTTTAATAGGCACTATTTCATACTTACTCTTATCCAAATGTGCAATCATTTCTTCCCCTGTCATAAGGGACACTTGTTTTTCAGAGGACACTCCTCCCATAATAACGCCAACTCTCATTTTCCCAACTCCTAATTTTCATTTTTCAAGGTATCACCAATTATCTTAATCCCATTGAAAATATCCTCTTCTTTTAAGCGAGAGAATCCTAATCGAAACGTATTACTTCCGCCTCCATCTGTATAAAAGACATCTCCAGGAGAAAAAACAACTCCCTTTTGATAGCACTTTTTCAAAAGTATACGAGCATTTATTTCTTTTTCTAACTCTATAAAAAGATGAAGTCCGCCATCTCCAGTCATTCTTTTAAATGGAATGTATTGATTACAAGAATGAAGGGCTAGTTCATATTTTTTCTTATAAATTGACTTGGCCTTTTTTAAATATTTTTCGAAATAACCATCATGTAAATATTGATAAAGCACTGCCTGATCCAATGTGGACGTATGAATATTGCGTGCCCTTTTCATACTTTCTAAGTAGTGGATTAATTTCTTATCCGCTAATATCCATCCAACACGTAAGCCCGGAAAAAGAACTTTTGAAAAACTGCTAATATAGATAACATTGTTCCCGGGTCCAGAAAAGGTCAATAACGGCGCTAAATGTGAACCTGAATAACGTAACTCCTCATTAAATCCATCCTCCACAATTGGAATTTGATATTTTGAAAAAAGGTTCATGATTTTAGACCTTTTTTCAGAGGAGGTGACAATCCCAGTAGGGTTATGGTAGGACGGAATTAGATATGCAAAATCAAAATCTGTTTCGGACAAACTTTTCTCAACTTGACAAATATCGATACCATCATCCTGCATCTCCATCCCGTGGATTTCATATCCATGTAATCGAAAAAGCTTTAATGCAGTATGATGGGTAGGGTTTTCGCAAATAATACGCCCGGATTTTTTAGCTAAGGAAGACAATAAAATATCCAGACCCTCAGTGAAGCCATTCGTAATGAGGATATCTTTGTTGGAAATGTCTACCCCTTTCATTTCCATATAGTGAAGAAGGTAATGAATTAAGGGTCTATAACCTTTGGCATATCCGTAGTTCAAAATGATATCTCCTTCATCGGATAACCTGGTCAAAAAAGCCCTTTTAAAATTTTCGACATCAAAAAGCTTTTCATCCGGGGCAATACTATTGAATGAAATCATACCTTTTTCCCAGCGAACACCGTGCTTCATTAAATCTAATTCATCCGCTTGCAACGTAACTTCACTGAGCTTTTCTTTCCAGTTGATTTCGATAGATGGTGTTTGGGATGCATCGACTTTCCCTACAAAATTCCCTTTTCCCTTTATTGCATAGATTAGACCTTCTTGTTCTAAATCTGCATAAGTAGTGAGAACGGTCGTTCTGCTAACCGATAATAATTTACTGAGTTCTCGGGTAGATGGGAGTTTCTGATGCTCCAATAGCTGTCCTTTCATAATCATTTTTTTCAAATGATCCTTTAATTGGATATAAACCGGACGATTTTCTACAAACTTAAAATCATTAAACACTTTCTTGCCCTCCTTATTATCATTTTTACATAATTTTATCTATCTCAAAAGGTCCACCACATATGTATTTTCTTTAACTAGTGGTATGGTTTAAAACACCATTCATACATCTTTTTACAAATGTAGTGTAGTGCTTTCCTAAGTGGAAGTAAAAAATCCCTCTTGGTAAGAGTACTATTTTTATACCGTAACCAGTTGTTTTGTATCCTTTAAAAGACTTACATGAAATTAGTGTTTGATTAAAAAATGTTTTAGACTATAGAAAAAAGTATTAGACTGTCAAAATATAGTTGCAGACTGAAAAATTATTTTCTGTACATGAAAGCACCTTTTGTTAAGATAAAACCAACGTATCGCAAAAGATTTAAAAATCTCAAACAAGCATAACCCCGTTCTAAATTTAGGACGGGGTTAAAAATATAGTTGCTTTATTTTTGATGTAAGATACTTCACTACACTAAAAAACATAACAATAAAGTCATATATAAATTTAAGTTTTATTCAACAATAGCGCCCGATTGTTGAAGATTTTATTGAAGATAAGCATCCCTTTAGCTTAATAATGAAAAGACAATTTCTTACTATTAATTGATGCCTTCTCCTACAATTAAAAATCTATTATGTTTATTTTTTTGAAATTACAGTAAACATACCCGTCATGTTTGGTGAGTAATCTTTAAAATCATACTTTTCATAGAATGATTCTTTACCTTGTGATGCAAACAAACCGACAAACGCCTTATCAGGCGCATTTCGATTTAAGTACTCAACCAAAATATTCATTATTTCCTTCCCAATACCATTTTTCTGATAATCTGGATGAACCACTATATCTTGAATATAGAAATAGATAGCCCCATCACCAACAATTCTCCCCATTCCCACAATTTGTTCATTATCATTGACAGTGATGCAGTGAATCGAATTCTTCAGTGATGTTTCCACCACTTCAAAATTCATATAATTAGTCCATCCCACGGACTCGCACAAATACTTGTATTCTTCCAATGTTGGGATGTTATTTTTAAACTCATATTTCTTCAAAATGTATCCTCCAAGTCCTTAATTTCAACAAGTATATAAATTCGACATCTCTTTATCTATTCCCTTTAGCTAAAGTACAAACCTTCACATTCTCTACGATGTTGTTCCACAATCTAGCCCGATTGCGAAACAAGAAAAAATTCTTCTTCAATTTCCACCCTAACTGTAGGGACATCTATATAACTACCATCTGCTAATTTTCGCAAAATTTTATCACTAACCGAAGTACTCATAATTTCTCTCCCCCCAAAAAAGATTTATAGTTATTATTATAAAGCAATTCCAGGAGGTGAAATATGGATAAATCAAAAAGAAAAACATTATAATTTTAATCATTTTAGCACTCATAGTTTTAATAACAGGTTATACTATATCAACTATCCAAGACAGAAATACAACGAAAGAAAAAGCTGCTGGAGTTGCGAAAGAGCACATAAAAAAAGAAGAGAATATAGATTTCATGGTAACTGATGTCAAAATTGAACATTTAGAACTCGCAGGATTTATTACAGTCTCAGGATATGATAAAAATAATAAACAACAAAGACATTATGTTGTAATAAATAAGACTCAAAATTATATCATCGATCATTGGGGAAAAGAATAAGGTAATTATAATAAACTCCCAACAACTAAATACATAAAATAACATAATTATAGCAAGGGACTGCTTGTGTGCTGATTTGTAATGCATTCCCTTATTCTAGTAATTTAAAAAAGAACAAGCTGCTAAAGCTGCCATAGAACATATTAAGAAAAAAGAAAATATAGATTCTGTGGTAACTAATATCAAAATTCATCAGTTAGAACTCAGAGGTTTTATTACAGTTAGAGGATATGATAAAAATAATAAACAAAAAAGATTTTACGTTGAAATAAATAAAATTCAAAATTATACAGTCACTTCTTTGGGAGAGTAATAATCATTTTCCAACAGAAAACTCTCACCTTCAAATACTATGTTAATAGGGTACCTTAATGGTGTCTTTTCTTTATTTATTAAAGGACCTGCTCAATTAGTTCGTAACAGCATAAAATAAACCGAATCCGTTACATGTGAACTCCTATGTTTTTCCCCTCTTACTTAAAGGAGGAACTATTATGGGCTTTGGTGGTAGTTGTGGAGGCTGTGGCTTTGCTGGAGGATTTGCTTTACTCGTTGTACTTTTCATATTATTAATCATCGTTGGAGCTGCTTGCTTCTGCTAAAAACAATTAGAAAAGGTGCTCATAAGAGTGCCTTTTCTTTATGGGGAACAGCCACATTGCCATCAACCTAAGAAAACAGGTTACCCCCAAAACGATAAATAAGCTCTTTTTCACAAGAAAGCCCAAAAATTTCGTTCTGGGGTGTAATAAAACTTTAGCTTGATGGGCATGGGGTAGCACCACACATCCATCAACTTAAGGATTTAGACTATTTTTGAAGTTAAAAGCACGTTACTATTCTCTTATGTTAATGAAAAAGGGTGACGTGCTTTTTATGAATATGCATCAAAAACAAGGAGTTACTATTTGTTTTTATGATATAATTTACATATATAGGAAAGGTGGGAGATTATGAAAAAACGTTCATTAACAGGAAAAATATTGGTTTTTTTGGGGGCTATTTTATTTGTTTGGGGACTAATTATGCTTAATGTGATTACAGATGTTATACGGTTTGAAAACATAAATAAAGTATTATCATTTAGTGTTCTTATTGCTGGAATAGTTTGTTGCATTGCATCTAACTTTTTCAAAGATTCTAAAGGATCTTCTAACAAAATATAAAACCTGTATAAAAGTGGTATAAGGGGTCTCGCGAGCATTTTGAAAAAAACCACGTTAAGCAAAAAATACAATAAGCTGCCCATATGGACAGCTCATTTACATAAAATTCGAAAGAGGAAGCAATTTTTTGTTATGTTATTTATCAATTTATCTCCTGAAATCGTATGTATCTTCGGGAACATTTAATGTATGTCCGTTAATGATTACTGTATCATTGTCTTGCCAAACAATTTTTGCCGTATCCTCTCGGTAATTCCAATACACATTCTTTGTCTTAAAATATTTGCGGTGATTAAATACTAACTCTCCTCTAACAGCAAAACTCGTTGTTGCTCCACCGTCTGTTACATAAGCTTTAAATGTATATGTTCCGTCAGGAGATTGTTTTTCAGCAATCTTTTCACCTGTCGGTAGTCGATCCATACTGAAAAACGCCCAATACACTCCGTATACGAACAAACCAACTATACAAAATAATATAATTAATGATTTTCGTTTGGTTTTCTTAATTTCCTTCTTTGCAAAATTCATGTTTTAGCTCCTATTAATGACTTTTATGGCAAACTTCTCTCGTTCTCGGAAGTAGTTATTTGATTCGTTCAAAGATAATCTCAAAATAATTCGCGTATCCTGCGATTGCTGGAGTAAAGATTTGAACAAGTTTCCAACCGTCTTCAGAATGTTCGGCAATAATACGTTTATAATCTTCTTTAGGCTGTCCTTTCCATTTATCTACTTCAATTTTCACGAATTTGTAATCGTACATATCCTTCCCTCCTTTTCCTAATTGTACCATTTTAGAGAATTGATTCGTTAAGATATTTGGATGTATATTTTATTCATAGAGGGATACCGCCACATCACTATCAAGCTAACAAAATAAAATAC